>JAKAYN010000044.1 GCA_021826785.1 Thermoplasmata archaeon
TCTTGTCATGGCCCTTTACCTTTATGACTATTCTTATGCCGTTGCGGTCGCTCTCGTCCCTTATGTCCGATATATTTTCTATATCTCCTTTATTAACAAGGTCCGCGACGTCCTGTATATACTGTGCCTTGTTTAAACCATATGGCAGGCTTTTTATAATTAATCTTTTCTCGTTTTTTTCTATGCTGCCACGGCATAGAACCTTGCCATGGCCCGTTGTATATATATCCAGTAAATCCTTGGTTCTGTATATAATACCGCCACCTGGAAAATCAGGGCCCTTGATAAATTTTAAAAGATCGTAAACACCTGAATCCGGATGATCTACCCTATATTTTATCGCGTCACAAACCTCGTTTATATTATGCGGCAGCATGTTTGTTGCCATGCCAACGGCTATGCCAGATGTGCCATTAATAAGCAACTGCGGTATCTTTGATGGAAAGTAAACAGGCTCGTTTAAGGAGCCGTCAAAGTTGGGCATGAACGGTACCGTTTCCTTGTCAATGTCCTTTATCATTTCCTCAGAAATCCTTGCGAGCCTTGCCTCGGTGTACCTCATTGCGGCAGGCGAATCACCGTCTATTGACCCAAAATTTCCCTGGCCATCAACAAGCGGATACCTTAATGAAAAATCCTGGGACATCCTTGCAAGGGCATCGTATATTGCAGAATCACCGTGTGGATGGTACTTACCCATGGTCTCTCCAACTATACGTGCTGACTTTTTGTACGGTTTATCATGGTTTAAATTTAATTCATACATTGAGTATATAATTCTTCTTTGAACAGGCTTTAAGCCATCACGCACATCAGGTATTGCCCTGCTAACAATAACGCTCATTGCGTAATCAAGGTATGAATTTTTTATTTCCTCCTCAATAGGTCTCATCATCTTTAAACACCTTATATATCAAGATTCCTTACAAACTTTGCATTTTCCTCAATAAACTTGCGCCTTGGCTCGACCTTTTCACCCATTAATATGTTAAAGAGCTCGTCTGCGTACATTGCATCCTCTATTGTTACCATGACTATGCGCCTTTTTTCAGGATTCATTGTTGTGTCCCATAACTGTTCAGGATTCATCTCACCAAGACCCTTAAAACGCTGTATTGTTGCATTGCCTAGTTTCTTCAATATTTTATCCTTTTCATCGTCTGTGTAAACATAGTTTATATCCGTACCCTTCTGTATCCTATATAGCGGCGGCTCTGCAAAGAATACGTGACCAGACTCTATTAATGGCCTCATGAACCTGTAAAAGAACGTTAATAAAAGGGTTCTTATATGGGCGCCATCAACATCGGCATCTGTCATTATTATTATTTTATTGTATCTTAATTTTCTTTCATTAAAGTTTTCCTTTATGCCTGTGCCTATAGCCGTTATTAAATTCTTAATTTCCTCATTTGCAAGAACCTTGTTATCACCGGCTTTTTCCACATTAAGTATCTTTCCCCTCAGGGGAAGTATTGCCTGGAATTCCCTGTTTCTTGCCTGTTTTGCAGAACCACCTGCAGAATCACCCTCAACGATGTAAAGCTCTGTCCTTTCCGGGTCATCACTTGAGCAGTCTGCAAGCTTGCCAGGAAGCGTTGAGCCACCATTGCTCAGTGCTGATTTTCTCTTTATTAATTCCTTCTGGGTTTTGTTTGCCTCCCTTATCTCTGCAGAGAGTATCACACGTTTTGCTATAGCATCTGCGGTTACAGGATATGATTCGAAGTAAGATTTTAGATACATTTCAGTTGCGGATGCAACTATCGATTTAACCTCGCTGTTGCCAAGCTTTTCCTTTGTCTGACCTTCAAACTGTGGCCTCATTAATTTTATATGCACTGCGGCTACTAATCCATCCCTTGTATCATCACCTGTCACGTTTATTTTTGTTAAATTCTTTGACTTTATGTAATCTATAATTGCCCTTGATAGGCCTGTATAAAATCCAGTAACATGGGTTCCATCGTATATTGTTCTTATGTTGTTTGCAAAGCTCTCAACAATTCTTGAACTATCGGTAACATAGATAAATGCAAATTCAAGAATGTACCTCTGCACTTCATTGTGAACTGTCTTTTCTATTTCGGTTGAATAGTAAACTGGCTCACTGTAAACAGGATCCTTGTTTGATGATATGTATTTAACGAATTCTGAAAGCCCACCTGTGAAATGGTATGTTTGCTTTCTTGATGACCTTTCATCCTCAATTGTTATTGTAACCTGTGGATTTAAAAATGCAAGCTGCATACACCTGCTCGCTATTGTTTCATATGAAAAATCAATTGAATCCTTAAATATCTCTGGGTCTGGATGGAATTTTATTATTGTGCCATGATTTGCAAGCTTAATCTTTACGTCATTTATCGTTGATGCCATTATATAATCAAGTTCCTCCATCTTTGAAACTGGAAGGCCACGTTCAAATTTTTCGACGTATAATTTATTGCCCTTTTTAACTATGGCCTCAAGATAATCCGAAAGCGCATTTACAACGTGAACACCAACACCGTGAAGCCCGCCTGTAACCTTATAAACATTTTTATCAAATTTTGCACCGCTGTGAAGTTCAGTTAAAACAATTTCAAGACCTGGCCTTTTATATTTTGGGTGAATATCCACTGGAATGCCACGGCCATCATCTTCAACGGAGATGCTGCCATCTTTATATATTATTATATATATATTTGAACAGAAACCTGCCATTGATTCATCTATGCTGTTGTCAATAACCTCGTAGACCATATGGTGAAGTCCCTCATCTGAAGTATTTCCTATGTACATTCCCGGGGTATGCCTTACAGCCTTAAGTCCCTCAAGAATCTGTATCTGAGATGCGTTGTAATCATCCATATAAATCTATACAATATTACCTAAGACTTAATAACCTTTGCATGAAAAATCATGATATAATCTAATTTTAATACAAATATTCTGTCTTAATGTTTAAAATTATGTACAAAATTGACTATCTGTTTAAGATTTTCCACTGGTGTATCTGGTATGACACCATGTCCTAGGTTAAATATGTAATTTTCAACGCCGGCAGATTTTATTATGTCGGACGATTCACTCAATGCAGCCTTCAAATTATAGGCTGCGACGTAAGGATCGAGATTGCCTTGAAGGCCTTTATCGTTTACCATTGATCTTGCTAAACTCATGTCAAGACGCCAGTCAACGCTTATGTAATCAACATTTAACCCTGATATTTTTTCTATTATTGATGATGTGCCAGTGCTGAAGTATATAACGGGAACATTAATTTCTGATATAATATCCTCTATGTGCTCCTTTACATATTTTTCATATGTATATGGCGATATATATCCAAGCCAGCTGTCAAAGATTTGTATTGCATCAACTCCAGCTTTTATCTGTAATTTTATGTATTTTATGATCATATCCTTTACAATATTTATATAATTATTGATGTTTTCATCAGATAGTAATACTTTTTTTGTCATTCCAAGATTGTTATCAGGCCCCTCTGCAATTATATATGATAACACGGTTATTAAACCGCCTGAAAAGCCAATTAATGGAAATTTATATTTATCCTTAAAAATTTTTATAGCATCATATATTTTATAATTAAAATTTGCCTCGTCAAAGTATATTATACCGTTCATATCGTGATTTTTTATATAGCCGTTGATAATTCTTGGACCTCCGGGCATAAACTCTATTTTATACCCAAGGGCCTCAAGTGGTATTGTAATATCTGAAAATATTATTGCAGCATCAACACCAAGTATTCTAACAGGGTCATATGTTATCTCCGCAACAAGGCCAGGATCCATGCAGACCTCATTTATTGTTCTTTTCCCCTTTTTTTCATTGTATTCCTTTAGATAACGACCGGCCTGCCGCATGAACCATACAGGTATTTCGTCTGAAGAACCATTTTTTAACATTGATAAAAATCTATTCATGGTTTTATCCTTCTTACGGTTCTTGGATACGGTATTGCATCCCTTATGTTATTTAAGTTGCATATCCAGTTAACTAAACGATCAAGACCAAGGCCGAAACCACTGTGTGGCACACTGCCATATTTTCTAAGGTCTATGTACCAGTAATAATCTTCTTCCGGTAATCCATACTTTTGCATCCTTTCAAGCAACTGGTCGAGTTTCCATATCCTCTCACCACCACCAATGATCTCGCCATAGCCCTCAGGCGCAAGGAGATCATGGCATAGAATCTCACCTGGATTCTCAGGATCCGGAAGATGATAAAATGTTTTTAATTCCTCTGGATAGTTTGTAACAAACAGTGGTTTATCGTAATGTATCATAATATTATATTCCTCGTCGGCACCGAGATCATCTCCATATTTTAAATTCATGCCGAATTCTTTTGATTTTTGTATTAAATCACGGTATTTTATCCTTGGAAAGGGTGCCTTTATGTTTTCAAGTTTTGATATATCCCTGTTTATTAACTTTAAATCCTTTTCGTTGTTTTCCAGAACCTCTGAAATTATATACTCTATCATCTTTTCCTCAACCTGCATCATGTCTTCATTGTGCAACCATGCAGCCTCACCTTCAGCATGCCAGTACTCTGATAAATGCCTGCGTGTTCTCGATTTTTCAGCCCTAAAACTCGGTGCTATGGTAAATACCTTCTCAAGGCTGTATATCATGGTTTCTAAATAAAACTGTGAGCTCTGTGTTAAATAAACATCATCATCAAAGAATTTAAGTTTAAATAATGTGGCACCGCCCTCTGTTGCGGTTGAAACCATCATTGGGCCTTGGACCTGGTAATAACCGTTCTTATAAAAAAAATCTGAAAATGCCTTAAAAACTGTTGACCTTATTTTTAATATGGATGTGAACTCCCTGCTTCTGATCCATAGATGCCTGTTGTCAAGAAGAAATTCTTCGCTCTTATCCTTTGTTATTGGAAAGAATTCGTTTCTCTGATATATCTTAAAATCATTTATTTGTATTTCATAGCCTGTTACCGCACGGTCATCCTTTTTTATCTTACCGGTAACCTCAAGGCTGCTTTCAACTGTTAATGATGATATATCATTGTATCTATCACCAAGATTAACAGATGATGCGACACACTGAACAATGTCTGTTGAATCCCTTATAATAATGAACGTTATTTTCCCAGAGCTCCTTATTCTGTAAACCCATCCATGCACGGTTACAGTTTTCCCTATGAAATCATCATTAAGTATGCTTTCTATGCTTTCCATTTGTTCAATATATCACATGAATATATTTATCTTATCCATGAAAATCATGAAATATAAAGAAAACATACTTAATTATGGTCTTCTGTGTTATGTATAATATAAAAATGAAGGAGAAGCATCCATCGACAATTTGCGTGCTCTTATCAAAATTTGAGGACTCATTAAAGTCAATGATTGATGTTGTTACATCACCACTGGTCGATGAGAGCCTTGAGGAATTTATAGAGGAATATGCAAGAACCGATGAAATTATGCCAGAGGATAAAACCATAGGTTTTATAATAATTAATAAGGACAAAAAGGTTATTTCAATAACATTTACACAGAACATGGGCATAAACAAAAAAAATGTCGAGGATATCATAAAAAAATATGAGGAACTTGGATATAAAGCAGAAATAGAATACGCAAACACACCATTTTAATACATTGTTAAATTATACTCCTTATCCTTTTCCGTGTATGATCTAAATGAGTTTATTCCAAGTATATCTGATATCCTTTTCATCTCATTTACATATGATTTATCATAGGCCTCACGGCCCAGCTTTAATCTTTTTAAGTCATCATCGTAAATTACAACCTCGCCGTGCTTTAAAAGGCAATGTATGCACTCGGCAGCACTTATTTCATCATCCTTTAAATCTGCAAAACATTCCTCAATACCCATAATACCACCTCATATACTCGCAATACCAAGCATGTATGAAAACAGTGAGAACGAAAAGAACAAAGCTATTGTTATAAAGGCACTTGCTATAACCGTGTACTTTATACTCTTTGTAAGGTTAAATTCCTCTTTAACCGGTCTACGGTACTCATATGTTATTACCCTTAAATAGTAAAAGACAGATATAACACTGTTTATTATTGCTATTACGGCAAGCCACCATATATTTCCTATAATAAGGGTGAAGAACAGA
>JAKAYN010000045.1 GCA_021826785.1 Thermoplasmata archaeon
TGTACCATGGAAGTTATGAATCATTTGATATAAAAAATGAGAGCATGGTCTTTGATTTTTCATCCCTAAATTTAAATGCACAGACATTTTATACAGAGCTTTTGCTAAGAATGCTCTGGAATGATTTATCATCAAATAAAAGAAAATGCATTGTATGCATAGATGAGGCACATAAACTGTTAAAATCCTTTGGAAGATACCATTCAATATACACAGAGATGGCCAGAGAAATCAGGGCCTTTGGGAAGCTATGGACAAGCACGCAGAATTACACGGATCTGGATGATTCAATAAGGAACCAGTTTGCGACGCAGTTCATATTCAATACATCAAATGAGAAGGATCTCAATGCCCTAAGAATTATAGATGAAAAATTGAAATACGCTGCCTGCACAATGCCAAGGCATGTTTTCACCGATGCAAGGTATGAATGGATTTATAAAACTGTGCCAGAGTTTACTCTGTACTGGTTTCCAAGGGACAATGAGCATTTAAATGATGGGAAAAGTGATAATATTATTAATGTTATAAGAAGCGTTGCACTTGAACCAAAATCAATAAATGACATGCCAGGTGACAAAAACAGCAATGCTGCGGCAATAATTGATCTAAAGAATGATAATCTATTAAAATCGGTTAAAATCAATGATGATCTTTACTTTTTAAATAGAAGGGGAATTTCAGATGCACATTTATACATGCAGAGGATTGTTAAAGAAATACTTTTAAAACATGGTTATAAGCCAATCGAGGCAAAGCCCGGTGAGGATAAACCTGATATAATGACCGAGAAATTTAACATTGAGATAGAAACCGGATTCAAGCACGATAAAAAGGATCTTTTAAAAAGGATAAATAAAAGCGATAAAACGACGTTGATAATTGTTCCAAATGAAAAAACCAAGGGAAAATACAAGAATTTAAACGTCATTGAAATAAAGGATTTTGAAAATTTTTTAAATAAAATAAAAAATTAATTTATTTACTGCTTCCTTGTCCTGCCTATTACGACAGCCACAAGTGCCAGCGTTATTATCACAAGGACTAATGTAACGATCTCGAAGATCTCTGTTGTGCTTAGTGTTGATGATACTGTTGATATCTTGTTTGCCGAGCTCTTTATTGAATTAACGGATGTTGTCAGGTTTCCTAGATCTGTCTTTATTGTTGCTGTGTTTCCATTAACGGATGTTATCTTTCCTGATATTGTTCCTAATGTTGTCTGTATGCTTACATTTGCATCTAGTAGCTTGGATGTGTTTGCTGATATATCCTTTACGTTTGCTGATATCATGCCGAGTGATGTGTTTATGTACATGACATTGCCGGATAGCTTTGATACTGTTGCGTTGACAGCTGATATATTCGATAACATCTCACCGAAGTCCGTTGATATTAACACTGCTGTGCCGTTAAGTTCCTTTATCGTTGCGTTTAACTCACTTAATGGAACCTTTAATGCCTGGCCAACGGCCGTCTTTATTATTGCTGTTACCTGTGATGCTGATATTATTGCGAATGCACCGCTGCCTGATACTAATTCTATCTTTGCGCTTGTGTTTGATGTGTATGTTTTATATGCTGTGTAGTTTAAGTTGTATTCTGTGGATGTTACTGCCTTACCCGTTGCAGTGTATGGCTGCGTGTACATTAATGATATATTATACATTGTTCCTGGCTGTGCGTTTGGCATTGAGAATGAGCCCCTTAATACATATGATTTGTTGTACGCTGTTACTGTTGTGTATGGCGTTCCATTGAGTAATATTGTTACCTGCACTGGGCCTGCACTTGTTACATCTTTCGTCTTATCTGTAACCGGAGGATGAGCTGTTACATTCCATTCAAAGTATACTGTCTCAGTTGGGAATGCGTATGCGGATGGATCCACAGGCGTTGTCATTAGCATTACGTTTGATGTTATTGTGAATGTTGTGCTTGCTATCATTGCATTGTTTATTAATGATACAAGGTATATTGTCTGTGTGCCTGTAACGTAAGGCGCCATGAACTTTGCGGTTCCAGTTCCGTTTGATTCTGCTGCAAACTGTGCAACTGAAACGCCGTTCCATACCACTGAGTAGTATTCACCTGGTACAAGGTTACCTGCCATTACCATGACGGTTGAGCCCTGTGTGTATGATGAATGAACAGTCATTATGTACGCCATCTTTGAGTAGTTTGCTATGAAGTAGTGCGTGTGCGTTGATGTGAAATTTTTAACCTCAAGCACTGCGCCGTACGTTCCGTACTGGTTTGACATATACTTTGAGAAGTTGTATACAAATGCACCCTGGTAACCGAAATCCTTCGTCTTTAAGTCCTTTGTTATGTTTACAGTCTTGGTTGTCGTTGCATTTGCAAGTATTAGATAGTAATATGCCTTTGATATGTTTAACAGGTTGTATCCTATTGCATAATCATTCATTACCATGAAGTATCCTGAGGAGACCCCCTTTGATGCTGGTTTTGATGATAATACTGCGGTTGAGTTTAATGCCATCATGCTGTTATTGTATGTAACGTTTAAGTTTATTAAGCCAGTGGCATCGGGCACCGTAAAGTATGTTGTTAAGTTTGTTGATGTTCCATTATCCTTTGATATATTGCTTAAGACATGGCTCTTCATTGCCGGGAAGTATATCTCCTTTGAGTTTAGATAAACGTTGTAATTGTATGATGCATTGTATAGCATTGTTGCGTTTGTTGGTATCAGATCATATAATGTTATCGATACATTGCCGCCGACCATGAGGTAATAACTTATAATCTTTGCTCCAAAGCTGGGTTCTGAAGGTAATGCCGAATATTTTGACATTTTCAGAGCCACAGACGGTAATCCAACCTCGAAGTATGAGTAGTATATGTCTGATGATGATTTATTATTAATAACAGGAACATGATGACCATTCTCTGCATTTAAATCTAGGTCAACATAAGTGCCTGTGTTATTTGCAGGCGTGTAGTTAAGGTATGCAGTAAACATTACAGTTCCGTTTGGAGCCGGCATTATGCCGTTTGTGTACATTGTTCCTATCATGACCTTTGATATGTTTGCGTATGTGCCAGTTGATGATGTGTTATATGTCATATTTGGCATTAAGCCGTATGCTGCAAATGTTACTATTGATCCTGTTGATATGTACTGTGTTTCATACGCTTTAGTAGGTGATGTTATGTTTGAAAGCATTCCTGTTTTATCATAAACAACGAAGTAGCTTGATATTGTTATATTATTTTGTATTGGTGATACTCCAACTGTTCCATTATCTGATGTGCCTGCGACAAGGTATGACTGCTGTGCCGTTACGTTGTATGTTCCTTTTGGCATTGCAGGTAATGTTCCTGTTATGTTAGCGTAACCTAGAGAGTTTGTTGTTCCTGTTGCTATTGATATTCCGCCAAGGTCTATTGATACCTTTGCATTTGGCATGAAGTTAAAGACAACGGCATAGAAGGATTCACCCTGGTAGTAATACTTGTTTGTTCCCTTCATAACATTGAAATAGAAGCCAAGCTCGTTAAGTGTGTTTGGTGTTGAAACGAAGACTACATCGCTCTGCGTAAAGTTCGTGTATGTGTATGATACGGACTTTGGAAGGCTTGATATATTCATTATAGATATATTAAATGCACCATACTTTGTGAAGTTCTTTAATACCGTTATCTTCATTGTGAATGTTCCATTAGATGCAACGGTTATTGACGGATTTGATACATTTACACGATATGAAGATCTAGATAATGTTACATTAAACACCTTTGATGTGTTTGCTCCAAGCGTTTCACCTGCTATAAAACCATAGCCCATTACTGTTAATTTTGAACCATTTAAACCGTCAAATGATGATGGTGATACAACAACATGTGGCTCTATTTCAAGTGTTGCGTTTGCTGTTAATCCATTTGCAGATGCATTCTGCTGCGCTATTAAGTTGTACGGTGTTATGGACTCTCTAAGTGTCGTCTTGTTAGTTTTATCATACTCATAATATACTGTTCCACTGAGGTTTGGTACCGTTATTGTCTTTGAGAATGTTCCATTCTTAGCTACTGTTACTGTTGTTAACGGTGTGTTGTTACCAGGATATGCAAAGAATATTGATACAGTGTCACCTGCTGTGTAGTTAACACCGGTCAATGTTGCTGTTTCTCCTGGATATAATGTTTGATTTGCCCTTCCGTTTATATAGAACTGTGGGTGCTGTGTTGTTAATGTTATTTTTTCATATCCAGGAACTGATGAGTGCTGTGCTGCCAGTATGTAGTATGTTCCAGGTTTATAGCTGGCAACCTCTTTAGGAAAAGTAAAAACAACTACATTGTTTAATGCTGTCTGGCCTGCTGGTAAAACGTATGTTCCAACAAGAACTGCTGATGTATTAGATGTTGAGTTAGAAAGGTAGAAGTATACTTTAACACCGGGTTCAAAAACGCTTGACGATGTCACAAAGACCGTTGTTTTATTTGCTGCTGGGTTCAATGAAAATACATCCGGGTCCAATGTAAGGCTACCACTGCTTGCAGCGGCCTTGTTTTGTGTTTGTGCCTGCTGTACCGGCATTGAGCCTAGAACAGCGAAGGCGGATAGGACCATGATAGCCACCATGGCTATGCTTATTAGCTTTTTATTGTCCATGGAGAAGTTATAATTTTGTCATATATAAAGAATTTGAACAAATTGTACATGTATTTAAATATTTGTCATTCAATGTCATGCTAAAAATCAAATAAAAAATTAAAAGTTTTATAATTTTTCATAGATGTTTAATACCATAACACCGTTTCTGTTTACAGTTGAGTTGTTAACAGCGTATTCTATGTGTTCATAACCATTTGTTTTAACACCCGTTGAATAAATGTGTATATCAATCCTCATGGTATTGTCATGGTTGTAATCCATCTTTGTTATAACGCCATTGTTTATTATTCCCTCAAAGGCATCGTGGCCGTATACAGAATCGTCGCTTATCATATTGTTCGATGATATTACATAGCCATGCGATGTTACATTAGTTACTGATATGTCCCTGGTCTGTGTTAATGTATCCTTTATGGCTATGCCTGTCAATTGATAATTATCATTTAATATTATGTTGCAAGCATAGTTTAGATTCACAGAGTAAGTTGATGTTTTCATTGTAACGTTTTTGTATCCATTGTTTATTGTTGTATAATCGCATGTTATAATATCATACATCTTCGTTTTCTCTGTGACATTTATTATGTATCCATTTTGGTATTTATTTATTATATTTTCATTTGGATCGTATTCCGTGTTGCTTGCAATGAATTTATCCGTTAGATTTCTGTATATAATTTCATTGTTAATTAATGAAGAAACATCGTATTTTATTAAAACGTACTGTGAATCATTTAAATACTCAGCTGAACATGGTATGATCTCATTTACCGTCTTTGGATTCTGCTTATAATTATAAATTTCTTTATAATACACATTATAACTTGATTTTACATTATTGCCTGTGTATAAAAGGAAGTTCAATCCTATTCTTATCCATTGATCCTCGTTGTTTACTATCGTTAAATTAACATTCTTTGTGCCGTTTAATATTTTTATGAATGGCGTTATATTTATTTTATACGGTTTGTCCATCAATGCGCCTATTGCGTGTATCGGCTGCCAGTTAAAAAGATTGATTCCACCGGTTTGTATGTTCGGATATGGGAATACCCTTGCTATTATTGTTTTGTTTACAGATATTATGAATTCCCTAAAAGGTGGCTGGTTTGAGTACCAGAATTCATCGTTACCATTCTGCAATATATAAAGGTTTAAAAACGCCGCTGTTACATTTTCAGGAAATGTAACGTTCCTTTTTAAGCTCGTATTGTAAGGTATTAATATGTTTTTAACCGGGTCTTTACCGGTGTAGCTTCCAGTGTTATTAAAAACGCCTATGATTTTATTTGGTTCCATTGGCATTGCCCCAGGATAAACAATGAACCAGACGCTCTGGTATGCAGAATACGTTTTCTCCCATTCCGCAGTGTTCGCTGTTACATT
>JAKAYN010000046.1 GCA_021826785.1 Thermoplasmata archaeon
AAATTATTATCAAATGGAAAAAGTTACAGCGTTATCGATGTTTACAAGGACAATGATGATATAATACATAAATTATCAGGTGGTATACCAATCAAAAATGAAAAGGTCCATGGAATAATTGACTGGGACAGGCGCTATGCATTAATGAGGTATCATACAGCGGTTCATATAATAGACGGTGTCGTGAAAAATTATTACAATGACCATGGAATGCTAACCGGTGGCCAGTTATATCCTGACCATGCCAGGGTTGATTTTGACTTTGATGATATAAACAGGGAATTAATAGAAAAAATAATAAGCCAGTCAAATGAAATCGTTGATAAAGGGCTTAACGTCTTTGAAAAGGTTTTAACAAAAGATGAGGCATTATCAATACCTGATCTTGCAAGGACGGAGCCTGGCCGCAGGCTTATAGAGAGCCTTGATTACGTTCGTGTCATAGAAATAGAAGGATTTGATATGCAGAGCGATGGTGGAACTCACGTAAAAAATACATCCGAGGTTGGAAAAATTGTTATAAAAAAGGTTGAAAATAAGGGTCGCGGACATAAAAGGCTCGAATTCACACTTCAATGACATTTTTATCCAAAAACTCTGGAAGGTCGCATTTAACCTCTGATTCGTCGACGTAATCATTTATCTTTTCTATTTTAAAATATGCATTTAGAAACTTTGATATAAAATGACTGTTTATTATGCCCATTGTTCCAATCCTGATATGATCGCCCATGGATTTCATGCCCTTTGTTATTATAATGTTTTCATCGGCAAGCCTTTTTATTATATTATTTAAATCGCCCTTTGGCTTAAAGCAAACAACTGTATTCGAATAATTATTTTCATTGCCGTTAACATCAATGCCGTTTTCCATTAATATAGATCTAACGAATTTTGATGCATTTTCTATTCTTTTTATTCTGTTTTCGTAACCCTCTCTCTTTATCTCGTCAAGGGCAACGCTCAGCGATTTGAAGGCTCCGGTTGATGGTGTGTACGGTGTTTCATTTTTTTCAAGGAATTCCAGGGATGTTTTTAAATCAAGATAGTATGGTGCATTGATGTCCAGCGAATATATATCGTCAACGGCAGCCTTTGATAGAAAGTCTATGCCGGTACCTGGCAATGCCGCTATGTTTTTCTGCGACCCTGTTGCCATTGCATATATGTTTGAGAAATCTATTTTATAGCCCAAATAACCTGATACACTGTCTATGAGTATTTGTGATCCCTTTTTCCTAACTGCCTTTGAAACATCATTTATGTTTCTTATTGCCGTGCCGTATCCAGTTTCATTATGAACAAGGAATAGCTTATCGAAATCCTTTTCCTCTATTATTTCCATTATATCATGGTTTCCAAGGTTAATAATTTCTGCATTTTTACTTGCCCTTTTCACTGATTCTGCTAGCCTGTCCCCAAAGGGACCATTGCTGATTGCAAGAACTCTATCATTTTTGTTTATAAGCGAGAATACCATGGATTCAACGGCAAGTGTTCCTGAACCGGTTGTAACAACCGATTTGTATGATTTTGTTATATAATTTAATGATTCCTCTATATTATGAAAGATCTCACGGAACTCATCCGATCTGTGATTGCATAGATACGAACCGGCAGCCATTACAGGTTTTGTGACCTCAACAGGACCAGGTATTAAAAGCATTATGCCCACTCCTTTAAGATGTTGTCTGCAGTCATTATTGCAATTCTTTTCTGTGCCTCTTTTGTCTGGGCACCAAGGTGCGGTGTGATTATAACGTTTGGAAGTTTAAGCATTTCAAATTCGTAATCAAACCTTGCAGGTTCATGCCAGAACACATCACTTATATAAACAATGTTTTTCTCCCTTAAAATCTTAAGAAAGGCTTTTGGATCTATGGCATTAGCCCTGCTGGTATTTATTACTATTGCATCATTTTTTATTAAGGATAATTCCTTTTCATTTAATACAGGAGGCGAATCCTTCCTTAATGTGATGTTAATTGATATTATATCGGAATCCATTAATAGTTTATCAAGACTAACCTGCTCCGCACCTGTAAAATCAACAGGGTAAGCATCATATGCCATGGAACTTACATTAAATGCCTTAAAGGCATTTGCTATTGCCCTTCCTATTCGGCCATAACCTATTATGCCAAGCCTTTTTCCAGATAGCTCTATGCCTTTTAACTTTGTGAAATCATTCTTCCTTGTATTTTCAACACCCCTTATTATCTGCCTGGCCGCTATAACCGCAAATGCAAGCGTTAGCTCAACAACACTCTCAGTGGAAGATCCCGGTGCATATACTATTTTTATTCCCTTTTCATTTGCATAATCCACATCAATTGTGTCCGTGCCTATACCTGCCCTGGCTATGATCTTTAATTTTTTTGCATTGTCTATAATGTCTTTATCTATTTTTGTCCTGCTCCTGACAATAATAACATCGTAATCCTTTATCCTTTTTAAAAGCTCATCGCGGGTGATCTCTGGATCATTGTCTATATCAAACTTTTCTGATAGCTTTTCTATCATTATATTATCCACAGGATCACATATTAATATTTTTCCTTTCATGAAGCGTAATTCAAATTTAAATAATAAGCATTGCGAAAAAATTTTAAAATTATTATTAAAAAACATTTTTTATTAATATTAGAATAATGTGATAAAAATTGCGGAAAATAAAACTTTTGTAATAAATTTTTAACAAAAAATCATTTGAATATTAATAAAATAATAAGCAATGGATCTCTTCGAGAGCGATTACATAGGAAATGTTGAGATAAAAAACAGGATGGTTATGGCGCCAATGATATCAAATATATGCAATCCGGATGGAGGCATAAATGATAATTATATATCTTACATGGAGAGAAGGGCCCTTGGAGGCTTTGGATTATTAATAACAGAGTATGCATATATAAATGATGATAATAGCAAGGGCTCGCCCAATGAGCTTGGAATAATATCAAAATCCTATTTGCCAAAGATGAAGAGGTTAACCGATGTCATCCATGGCCGTGGTTCAAGGATATTCGCACAGCTTGTTCATGCAGGTGGCAAGGCCAATCCGGATTACAATAAAAAAATGATCTTTGCACCATCATCTCTAGATTTATATCCATTTTTAAAACCAAATGAGATGACGGTTAAAGATATCGAAGACGTTGAAAATGACTTCATAAAAGCCGCAAGGCTTGCATACCGTGCAAATTTTGACGGTGTCGAGATCCATGGTGCCCATGGTTATCTAATACAGGAATTTATATCAAAGGATTTAAACAGGAGAAATGACAGGTACGGTGGCAGCATTGAGAACAATGTAAGGATTGCAAATGAGATAATTGATAACATAAAATCAGAGCTGGATTTTCCTGTTGGCATAAGGCTAAGTTTATACGAGGATGAGGGCTATAATCCTGATTACGGAATGAAGGTGGCAGAGTTAATAAAAAATGCTGATTACATACATTTTTCAGCAGGAAGATCTGCACCGCCTGGATCATCGGCACCATTTTACTATGATAGAATGCATATTTTTAATAAAATACCTAAAAGATTGAATAAAAAAACGATGGTTGTCGGGTCTATAATAGACATAAACGATGCAAGAAGGGCCCTTAGCATGGCAGACTTTGTTGTTTTTGGCAGGGCTGCACTTGCAGATCCATTTTTGCCTGAAAAATTTATGAGAAATGTTCCTGTAAGGCCATGCATAAGATGCAACCAGGCATGCAGGGACCTTTCAAGGGGCGAGGTGCGCTGCACTGTAAATGTCGAGACTGGTTTTGAATCACGAACATTAAATAAAAAATACCATGGCGAGATATCAATAGGCGGTGCTGGCGTAAAGGGACTTGAGGCTGCACTCTATGCGGCAAAATTAGGTTTAAGGGTCTATTTATACGACAACGATGATTTTGGCGGCCAGTTAAATGAAATATACGATGAATACAAGAAAATGGAATTTATGAATCTTTTAAATTATTATAAGAATGCACTTGAAAAATATAATATTATTATGGATCACAGTGGTTCATATGATATTTTATGCAGGCCGGATAAAATTTATCCTGATATAGATGGCGATGTTGCAATAGACTCGAATGTCTATAAATACCATGACCTTGCATTGAAAATAGCAAGAAAGAACCACGTTATAATGAGCAATAGAAGCCTTTCAAGCCTTGACAGGTCAAGGGCCGCGTTCTTTGTTAAAATTGCCGAAAAGCTTGGCATAGAATTCAAGGATGACTATGATTTTGATTTTGTCCTCTTTGATAGGGACCAGTACGATATAAGAAAGGCAATGGAAAGCGGAAGAAATGCTGTTGATAAATATATTATTTTAAAGGAGAATGAGTTTCTTTAAACATATCTTCTCCTTAGCTCTATTTTTTTTATTAGATCTTTATAATAGTTATAATTATCAACGGCCTGTGAGTAAAATTTTTCGAAACATTTGATAAGTTCATTACCGTTATTATATAAGCTTCTCATAGACTCATACAATAGGAATAGGTCATCTGCTATGTCCTCATCGCTGCATTTTAAATGACCCATGCTTGTGTCTATAAAATATATCTTATCTGATATAATAATATTGTTCGGCGTTAAATCACCGTGTGATATCCTTAACTTATGCATTGATGAAACAGCCTCTGCTATCATTCTTACAACGTTTTTATCAAATTTGTTATTGAAATAATCATTCATTGTTATTCCATGTATGTTTTCTATTGTCAAGGACATGTCAAATTTATTAAAATCGTATACAATGGGCGCATAACCAGTTTTATAAAGATTATATATTATATAAAATTCATTTTTCATCCTCTCAAGCCTGAGCCTTATATCAAGGCGCCTATCACGGTACGATTTTTCGGGCCTTTTTTTTATTATAACGTCCCTGCCATGGAAATCACCATGTATTATCAATGATTCAGCACCGCGCTCTTTAAATGATGCGTCCTTTTTATCTTTAATCCAGGGAACTGATACCTCGTCTATTCTAAACCTCTGATTCACTTTTGTCTCCATTATATCATGCCTTGCACCGTGCATGTACATTAACATGCCGGCCTGAGCTATCATTGCGCCGTTGTCCATGCAGTATGCCTTGTCCGTAAGATATGCCTTATAGCCTGAGTCCTTTGCCATCTCACTGACCATGGTTCTTAACCTGTCGTTTCTTGCAACGCCCCCGGCAAGCAGTATCTCTGTTTTATTGGTATAATACATTGCACGTTCAAGAACCTCAACAACCATTGAAAATGATGTTTCTTGAAGACTGTAGCATATATCATTTTTGTTCATTCCAAGCGATAAATATCTCTTTGCCGCTGTATAAATACCAGAAAATGAGGTATCCATACCCTTAACAGAGTATGGAAGATCAAGCAGGTTTTTACCCTCAAGGGCCATTTTTTCTATAATTGGGCCACCCGGAAATGGTATTCCCAGATCCCTGGCAAACTTGTCAAGCATGTTTCCAAGGCCTATGTCCATTGTTTCACCAAGGACGCGGTATCTACCATTTAAATGTGCTATAACCTGTGTGTTACCTCCTGATATGTAAAGCATTATCGGATCATTTGCCCCTGAAAGCTTTCGGCCTATTTCAACGTGGCCAAGTGGATGGTTTACACCAATAATTGGCTTTGAGTATTTTATTGATAGGGCCCTTGCTGCGGTTGCAACAACCCGGAGGCATGGCCCAAGGCCAGGCCCCATGGAGAATGCTATTAGATCAAGATCCTCAGGCTTTAAATTTGCCTTTTCGAGTGCTTCCTTTATAACGGACTGTATCTTATCTGCATGATGCACCGCAGCCTCCCTTGGGTGTATCCCGCCATGTTCCGGAATGTATGTTGATGTTACATTTGATAATATGCTTTTTTCATTTACTATGCCTGCACCTATGGTGTGGGCTGTGCCTTCAAGCCCAAGAACGATCAT
>JAKAYN010000047.1 GCA_021826785.1 Thermoplasmata archaeon
GAATTTAGGATGCAATAAACAAAAATCCTGAGGCAATAAGAATAATAAAGACAGAGAACGCAAAGAAGAAGAATTTTATGCCAATAAGGTCAATAATCTCCTCAATCAGTGATTTCATATTTAATATAAGGCCATGCTTTATGATGAGCCCATTAACTGTAAGTGAGTACATCGATCCTGACATAAAATTTGATCTAGTCATATTTGATGAGGCATCTCAGATAAGAACCGCAGAGGCAATAGGCTCAATCATAAGGGGCAAACAGGTAATAATCTCTGGTGATGATAAGCAGCTTCCACCGACAACGTTCTTCCAGGGCATAGATGATGAGCAGCAGGATGAAAATTACACAATACTTGAAAACATTCTTGATCAGTTTGATTCCATGAGCTTAAACAGGATACAGCTGCGCTGGCATTACAGGAGTTATGATGATAAGCTCATAGCATTTTCAAATAAGAATTTCTATGAAAATACACTTGAAACTTTTCCATCATCTTATATAAATCCTGATGACTCTGGAGTCTTTTTTAATTACGTTGGCGGCTCATATGAGCGGGGTAAAAGGCGTATAAACGACATTGAGGCCGAAAAGATAATACAAATAGTAAAGGAGGAGATAAACTACGTTAAACCAGATCATATATCCATAGGCATAGTTACATTAAACGAATCGCAGAGGCAGTTAATAACATCCAAGCTTGAGAACGAATCAAAAAACGATGATATAATAAAAAACGCACTGAACAATGATTCAATATTTGTAAAGAACCTTGAAAACGTCCAGGGCGACGAGAGTGATGTCATAATAATAAGCCTTGGTTACGGCAAGGATAAAAATGGAAAGATGACAATGAACTTTGGCCCGATAAACTCTGCAGGTGGTGAAAAGAGGTTAAACGTTGCAATAACAAGGGCCAGAAGAAAGATGATCATCGTTTCATCGTTTATGCCAGAGGATATAAAAATAAATGAAAACACGTCACTTGGCGTAAAGCTTTTGAAGGAATACATGGAGTTTGCAATAAATAGTGATTCATCTTATATGAAGATAAAAAATAATGACATGATCATAGATTATATTTACCGTGAGCTAAAATCCAGGGGCTTTAATCTTGAAAAGGATATAGGCTTATCAAAGCATAACATTCCGCTTGCAGTGCTTAACAGCACAGGTGATAAGTACATACTCGGCATTGAAACGGATGGCTGGACATACTATGAAATGAGGACTGCCAGTGAAAGAGAGCGTATAAGGAAAAACGTTTTAGAGGAGCGTGGCTGGTATATATACCGTGTCTGGTCACTGGATTTTATAAAAAACATGGACGGAGTAATAGATGATATAGCAAAAACCATTTCAAAACTTAATGAAAATGCAATGCTCTAGTATAAATATAATTTTATTATACCTTTTTCATGGATGTTTCATGCAATGTATCATCAATAAAACTTAAGAATCCACTCATCCTGGCTTCTGGAATACTTGATGAGAATGGATACACAATGAAAAAGATTATTGAATCAGGGGCCTCTGCAGTTGTTACAAAGTCGATAGGCATTGAGGAAAGAAAAGGTTTTGAAACACCGGTTATTTACGAGGAGTATCCATATTTTATAAATGCAATAGGTCTTTCAAATCCTGGCATAGATGCCTTTGCCAGTGAAATGAATATATTAAAGGGTTATAATGTTATAGGAAGCATCTTTGGAACAGGCCCAGAGGACTTTTCATACCTTGCAATGAAGATGCAGGAATACGGTGCCATTGCGGTCGAGCTTAATTTATCGTGTCCACACGTTAAGGGCTTTGGGCTTGAAATAGGGTCAGATCCAGATCTTGTTGAATCAATAGTCTCAGAGGTAAAATCAAAGGTAAGGATACCTGTATTTGCAAAGTTAAGCCCGAACACGCATGATATAATAGAGGAGGCAAAGGCGGCTAGAAAGGCCGATGCACTTGTTCTTATAAACACATTAAAGGCCATGAAGATAGATATAAATGCAAGGATGCCTGTATTAAGCAATATTTACGGCGGTCTCTCTGGAAAATCAATAAAGCCTGTTGGCGTAAGATACGTTTATGAGGTATCAAAAGAGATGAACATACCAGTCATTGGCGTTGGCGGCATAGAAAGCTATGAGGACGTAATAGAATATATTATGGCAGGTGCATCCGCAGTTGAGATTGGAACTGCCATATACAGGCATGGTAAGGGCATATTTAAAGAGATAAATAATGGCATACTAAATTTTATGAAGGAAAATAAAATAGAATCATTAAGTGAAATAAGGGGATGTGCTTTAAGATGAGGTATTCATATATAATAGAAAATGTAATGGAAAACGAAAATACGCACACAATATTCTTTGACGCAGATTTTAATGCACTGCCCGGGCAGTTTATAATGGTCTGGGTTCCTGGCTACGGTGAAATACCATTATCATTATCATGTACAGGAAAACCAAAGGCCATTACAATAAAGGCCTACAATGAACCTGGCATGAAACTTATAAATTATAAAAAGGGTGATAAGCTATTCTATAGAGGGCCATACGGAAACCATTTTTCACTGGTTGACGGTAAAAAGCTCATAATAGCTGCAGGCTCAGGAATCGCATCAATGCATCCATTAATAGATGATAATTCAATAATAATAGAAAGTCTGAAAAGGGCATCAGATATTATATTCGAAAAGGAACTAAAGGGTAGGGCAATATTCACAACCGATGACGGTACCCTTGGCATAAAGGGTCATGTTATAGACGCATTAAAAAATGTTAATTTAAATGACTTTGATATGATCTATGTCTGCGGGCCAGAACTTATGATGAAATCTGTCTTTGATTTCCTAAAGGATAAAAATGTAAGGGCGGAATTTTCACTTGAACGCGAGATGAAATGTGCCGTTGGCATATGTGATTCATGCTCTGTTTCTGGGATACAGCTATGCACAGAGGGGCCAGTGTTCACAAATTAAAAATTAAAGGAGATGCCTGAATTCGGTGTATCGAGATTATCATACTCAGGAAAGAGGATCTTAATAAAGGTTTAATATCATTATATTATATTATTTCATGGAGAAATCTCTTCAGGAATTATGCATATTCAATGAAAACGATCTTTGCTATCTTCACAATGGATACATAACAAAATGCAGTTTATGCTTTAATTTTAAGACCACGGAGAAAATATCATATCAAAGCAAGGGTATTTACAACCTTTTTGATTATATAAAATACCATAAGCTTGATTATCTTTTTCCTAAAAATGACCAGATGCAGGATACACTGGAATAATTTAAATCGTTTATAATAATTATGTAGCGGGCCCGTGGGGTAGTTAGGATATCCTGTTGGCCTTCGAAGCCGAGGACCCGGGTTCAAATCCCGGCGGGCCCGCTTATATTTATGATTTTTATTAGCTAAGAATTTTTGTATAAAAATGATAAATGCATTATCTTTTAATAAACGGTCCAGCCCTTGTCTGCTATTACAATAGATCCATTAATTGATTTTGATAGATCAGACACCAGAAAAAGTCCCAGGTTTGCAATCTCGGCAGGACTAGCTGGTTCAGGCCTGGTAGAAAAGGTTTTTTGCATGATCTTCATTCCAATCTCATCAGGTTTTAGACTTCCTGTTCCTATGTTTGTTGCAACTGCGCCAAGGGCCATGGCATTACATCTAATTCCCTTATCGCCATAAAATGCGGCTATGTGCTTTGTCAAACCTATAAGTCCATGCTTTGATACAGTATATAGATCACCGGCGCTGCCACCGTATATACCGGCAATTGATGCTGTGTTAAGTATTACACCACCGTGATTAATCATCACCGGAATTGCTGCCCTGCAGGCATAAAATGCACTGTTTAGATTTACATTTATTACCTTATTCCAAAGTTCATCTGAAACCTTATCGACTGGCATAAAGCTGGCCATGATACCGGCATTGTTAATAGAATATCCAGGAATTTGTATTTATCTGTGGCACTTTTTACCATCAAATTGCCTGACTTTGAATCGCTTATATCAAGCACCATGATATTTGTATTATCATTGTTTATCATTTTGGCAGTTTCATTTAAGCCTTTTTCAGAGATATCAATCATTGTAATATTGGCACCTCTATGCCTATTCCAGAACCAGTACATGTAATTATAACTGATTTATTCTCTAAAAGGTTCATAAATATGCATATATTAATCTAAATCAAATCGTATTTAATTTTATTTTTCAAAACAATATTACCAAAATAAAATTATATTAATTTAAAAATTCGTAATATTCATAGAATTTAATTAAAAATAATATATTATTTTTTATATTTTTTACTTATTATTTTAATCTTGTAAGACCAAGAATCTCTGCTATTTTTATATCTTTTTCTATCCAGGATATGTCAGGTGCCTGTATTATATAATAACCATTTAGATTATTATATTTATCATAACTATTAAGTATCTTATAGTATGGTTTTCTTTCAGGCCAGTCTATGCTCTTTGTATCTATTAGCTCGCCTGTTACATTATTAAAATTCTTTTTTAACATTGATAGCCCATATTCATAATTATATTCCTCAAGGTTTTCAGCATTTTTAAATGTTGCCGCAAGATAATTGTAAATATCATTATTAACAGCTATTTCATTGTTTAATATCCTTTTTGCAAGTTTCATGGCTGCGCAATCCCTATGCGGCATGTACAAAATTCTATCGGGCTTTAATAAATTGATCTTTTCTATTATATCATTTACTAAACCGCCGGCATTTCTTATTATTAAATCTGCCTTGTATTCTAAATACTTTGATAGCCTGTAATCCATACAGGATATTAATAAATCCATAAGCATGAATGCAATAATATTATATATCTTTAAACATTTAATATTAGATATTAATAATATTAAGCAAATCATGAATTTTGAGTAATCTATGTTAATGTCATTAATATTGAAAATTTAGTAATCACGATTTATTATTAATAAAATCAATTAATTTAATGAATTACGGAAATATAAATATCTATTTTAATATATCTTCTGGAATTACCATGGAAACAACAAAGTTTGGCTCGTCAACAATCTCACTTATTCTTAAATTTCCGGCAACGCTGCAAAGTATATATGCCTCATCCTCTGGAATATTTAACTCATGTGCCAAATATTTTATCATTTCATTTGAAGCCTCCACAGCAGCCTTGTATATATCATTGTTTATGCCGGTTGTTGCTATTACATTGCCTGAAAAGCTATCATTTGAAAAAATCATTGGTGTTTTTAAATTTAAATTTTTTATTAATTTTATTTTTATTCTTAAGATGGCGGATGTTTCTATTGCCGTTCCGCATATCTCACCGTCACCCTGTGATGCATGTGGATCAGAGAATGATAGTAGACCACCGCTAACATTTACAGGCAAAATAACTCTTGATCCGGATCTTATTAATCTATTATCCATGTTTCCACCAAAGTGCTGTGGTGGTATCATATTATAATTTCCAAGTGACGGTGCAGTTCCTATTATTCCTATAAACGGATTTATTGGTATTTTTATTCCATTAAGGAAGTTCTTTCCAATGGCATATCCATTTTTTATATCCCAGATAAATAATTTTTCTTTGTATTTATTTTTTAATAAACCAAAGTTTTTTATTATTGCGCTCCAGCCCCATCCTTCAGTTTCTATGTTTTCTATTTTAATTTCCAGGGCATCACCGGGTTCCGAATCATTTATATAAACAGGGCCAACGGCCGCATCAACCTTCGAATTATCAATGTTCATATCATTTGAATTGTATTTAATCTGATTCGTTGATGAATCCGGTATTTTTACATTTAAAACATCGCCATCATTTACATATATAATAGGCCTGTTATTTGCATTCC
>JAKAYN010000048.1 GCA_021826785.1 Thermoplasmata archaeon
TAGACTCGCCCAGAACACTACGGCCCACATCTGATGCTGCCCAACACCAGTTGTCATTATCGCATCTCTTGGCAATGATTCCCTTATTGTCTTTAGTATCTTAAACGGCTTTAATTTTCTATCCTCAACATAGTAAAATTTTTCATAGTAATCTTTTAGCTCTTTTACCCTTTTATTCCACTCTGTTTTTTGTTTTAAATTATGAACTGGTATCTGTTTTATCATCTCATTTAAGATTGCCTTTGAATCTCCCTGTATTCCTATATCTGGTTTTATCCCCTTCATGAAGTCACCAGGGTCTATGTTTATTTCTATGAATTTCTTACCGGTTTCTTCCATTTCACCGTAAGATGTAAAGGTTCTATCGCTGAGCCTTGCACCGACAACAAGCATAACATCACTTTCAAGTGCGACCATGCTTGCCTCCGCCTTTCCATAATAGCCCATGGCACCAAGGTAAAGGGGATAATCCGCAGGCATTGATGACTTTCCAGGCAAAGTTGATACAACAGGCATACCGAGCATTTTTGATAGTTCTATTACCTCATCAGTTGCACCAGACCATGCAACACCGGTACCAACAAGCATAACCGGCCTTTCAGCATTTAATAGAAGCGATACGACCTTGGATATCTTTTCTTTGTCAATTATTGTCCTGAACGGTTTGTAATTCAATTTTTTGTTTAAAGCGTTTAAATTATCAACCTTAGCATTCTGAAGGTCTCTGGGTATATCAACGACAACAGGGCCGGGCCTGCCAGTTGATGCTATGTAAAATGCCTTTTCTATCCAGAACGGTATTTCCTCAATTGATCTCAGCTGCACCGTGTACTTTGTTACAGGGAACATTATACCAGGAGTATCAGATTCCTGAAATGACATCTTTCCTATGGATGTGCTGTTTACCTGGCCTGTTATGGCAACAACCGGTGACGAATCCTGATATGCAGTTATTAAACCTGTAACAAGGTTTGTGACACCAGGTCCGGACGTTGCTGTGCATACACCAGGAACTCCAGTTGCCCGGGCATAAGCATCGGCAGCATGCGCGGCAGCCTGTTCATGCCTCATTAATATATGTTTTAGCTCACCGCTCTCAACGTCTTCCAAAAAAGCATCGTAAACAGGCATATTGTATAGGCCTGGTATACCAAATATAGCCTTTACTCCCTGCCTTTTAAGTGACTCAACAACAAGCCGTGATCCCATCACAGGGACCACCCCTTAAAAAACCTGTAGATGTTAGATTAACCTTTTCGCCATGGTGAGATATTGTTAAGCATTATTTAAAATTATCTATTTTATATTTTACTATTAGAACAAAAATTTTAAGGCATTTATTAAAAATAACATCATTTTTAATATTTTAAATATTAATTATCTCACATTTGTATAGAAATAATAGTATCTATAAGACTTTCCCGTGTTCTTATATCTTCTTACAAAATCAGGGTTTCCAAATATATTTATGGCATCATTGCTTTTTTCAAAATTCATTAGATAACTGCCATTAATTTTTGATACTAAATTATTCAAATTCCTATATGAATCCAGATTAAAATCGTACCATTTTTTTCCAATGTAGGGTGGATCTATATAAAAGAATGTATTGTCATTATCGTATTTTTTTATTATTTCCTTATAATCCATGTTTTCAATAATCCATGGTGAAATAATATCTTTTAAATTGTTTAAATTATTTATTATTCTTAAAACAAAATTAAATTTTGATCTGTCATATTTTATGTATGTATTTCCCTGGCCACCAAATGTTGTATTTAATAAAAAAAATGTTTTAAATGCTTTTTCTGTGCTGTTTCCATTCATTGAATTTATGTTGTATTTATAATAATTGAAAACCTCCCTGTTTTTTAGTGAAATAACCATTCTATAGAATTCATTGTAATTGTATTTTATTGTGTTAAAAAGATTGACAAGATCCAAATTTATATCATTGTATACCTTATATTCTGCATTTATGTTTAGTAATACCACGCCAGATCCCCCAAAAACATCAATTATTCTATCACACTGTGATTTATTAAAAACCTCATTTATATCTTTAATCAATGATTTTTTTGAACCTGGATATTTTATTAGTATATTCATCAATTGTAAAATATTATAAAGAAATAAATTTATTCATAATACGGAGTTATTTTACAATATATAATATATTATTTATATAATTGCGTCTAATTAATTATTTTAGATTATATAAATTTAGAAACTTGAGAAATCAATTTATAACCATCAAATGGCTAAAAACCTTTAAGATATAACAAATTTTAATAATTATAATCTTTAAATTTAACGATAATAAATTTTTTATTGTAATTTGGATAATGGTCTATGAACGTTTTAATTCTTGGCATTGATGGCTATATAGGATTTCCACTGGCATTGAGATTTCTCTCAAATGGATACAATGTTTACGGCGCTGATAACTTTTATACAAGAAAGAGGGTAAAGGCCGTCGGTTCAGATACGGCCATACCAATAAACACAATGGATGTAAGAGTAAAAAAAGTAAATGAAAAAACAGGCAAGACCATTACATTTTTCAAGGGAAACGTTTCAAATCCAAAATTCATGTATGATATTATTAAAAAATCCTCACCAGATGTTATAGTCCATCTTGCAGAGCAGAGATCAGCCCCATATTCCATGATTGGTTTAAGGGAGGCAGTTGAAACTCTTGATAATAACATAAACAGCACCATGAATTTAATATATGCAGTAAAGGATTTAAAAAGGGATGCGCATATAATAAAGCTTGGTACAATGGGTGAATACGGAACACCAAACATAGATATACCAGAAGGATTTTTCGATGTTGAATACCATGGCAGGCACGATTACCTTCCATTTCCAAGATCTGGCCAGTCATGGTATCATCTAAGCAAGGTGCATGACACAAACAATTTAATGCTTGCAAATAAGATATGGAATTTAACAATTACAGATGTCATGCAGGGTGTTGTCTACGGTACAAGAACAGAGGAGTTAAACGAATATAAAATGACTACGAGATTTGATATTGACGAAATATACGGTACAGTACTTAATAGATTCGTATCACAGGCGGTTCTTGGCATGCCTTTGACAGTTTACGGAGCAGGCAATCAGAAGCGTGGCTTTTTAAGTCTTGAGGATAGCATTACGTGCCTTTCATTAATAGCCGAGCATCCTGAAAATGGATCTTACAATGTAATAAACCAGTTTGATGAGTATTATTCATTGAATTACCTTGCAGAAAAGGTTAAGGAAAAATATGAGGAGCTTTATGATAAAACCGTTGAAATTTCACATATTAATAATCCAAGGGTTGAGCTTGATGAGCATTATTATAACCCAGAGCACAAAAAATTATCAAGCCTTGGTTTTAAAAGCAAGATAAAACTTGATGATGAAATATATAACATTATAAAAGATCTCAACGATAACAGGCTGAGATTAATAAAATTAAAAGACTCAATAATGCCTAAAACCTTCTGGAAATCATGACATTTTTATACGTTTTTGCAAGAATTTTATAATATGAGTCAGACGATCCAACGCTGATCCAATCAGATCTTCTTATTTTAATGTATCTTGTTTCAAAGCCATTTTTAATTGTATTATCTATGGCAGACGTTATATTTTCATTATCAATAAAATCAAAGATTTGAGAATTTAATATGTAAAATGCCGCCATAGCGTTTCTTCCTATGTATTCTTGTGGTTTCTCAACACATGATTGAACTTTGTTTTTTGATACACCTGCTATTCCATACCTCTCTGGATTATTAACTCGCATAATTGCAAGCACCTGGCACTTGTAATTATTATTAATTTTTACAGCGGATCTTATTGATTCATCATTAATTATAATTCCATCACCGGCATTTAAAACAAAGAAACCATTAATGTAATGTTTTGCAAGGCCCACTGCGTTTCCATATCCAAGAGGTTTTTCCTGGTATATTATCTCGGTTTTATAATCAAGTGAATTGATATAATCCATCGTGTAATGATCATTTTTGTTTAAAACCACAAAGAATTTTTCTATTTTAATATTTATGTAAAGTTTATGCATTATCTCATCTATTATTGGCCTAAGAACTATATTATTGTCTCTTATGCAATAAATCGGTAGCATTTCCTTTCTCATGCCATTCGGTAACCTTGCCCTTGTGCCAAGACCAGCAGCAGTTATTAATGCATGCATATATAGTGATTTAATTGATATATTAATTTATTATTTAACACGAAATTTATTATATATATGCTTTTAATACTTAACTGTGTCATTAATAATTGATTTTCTTAAAGTGTTCATGCCATTGCTTGTTGTAATAGATCCATTCGGCAGTCTTGCGATCTTCGTTTCAATGACTGCAAGTTATAATAAGGATACAAAGCTATCAATTTCAAGGGACGCAGTTATTTACGGCGGCATAATACTAATTATCTTTGCCGCAATTGGTGAGATTATAATCGAATTTTTTGGTATATCAATAGAGGCCCTTGAGATAGCAGGCGGAATAATATTATTATTAATGGGTATAGAAATGGTTCGTGAGGGTGCAAAGCCAGAGTCCTCATCTGGAAGCAAAAATCTTGGCATAGTGCCATTTGCAACGCCGTTACTTGCAGGCCCAGGGGCAATCTCACTTGTTATAATATTAATGAAGGGCTCTTTAACAATAAAGATATTTACAATAATATCAATTCTGATAGTGCTTGCACTGGTTTATATATTTTTTATATTTTCATCGAAAATATTGGAAATACTTGGTGAAAAGGTTATGACTGCAATAACAAGAATATTTGGCCTTTTGCTTGCAGGTTTTGCAATACAGTACTTTCTTGATGCACTAATATCGCTTGGACTTATAAAATAATTTACTAATAAATATTTTTTCTCTATACATTTATATACAATAGAAAAATACGCAAATATGGTTCAGCAGAAGTGGGTGGCCCTTTCAAATACTACAATAGGCCAGTTAATGGCAACAATAAACACAAGCATAATTGTTGTTGCGCTTCCACCCATATTCAGGGGCATAGATTTAAACCCACTCTCGCATGGAACATTTCCCTACCTTTTATGGTCAATTATAGGTTACATGATAGTTATCTCTGTATTGCTTTTAACCATCGGAAGGCTAAGCGACATGTATGGTCGTGTTAGATTATTCAACCTTGGTTTTCTTATATTTACCATTGGATCAATACTTCTTTACATACTTCCAGGAAAGGGTGTAACAGCCGCACTTGAATTAATAGTTTTTAGAATGATTCAGGCCGTAGGTGGCTCATTCCTAATGGCGAATAGCTTTGCAATTATAACCGATAATTTTACACTAGAGGAAAGGCCATTTGCATTATCTATAAATAGCGTTGCATCAATTATCGGCGTTAGTATAGGTGTCGTGGCAGGTGGAATACTTTCAATAATATACTGGCGTGATGTATTTCTTTTAAGTGTACCGGTTGGAATCTTTGGAACATTATGGTCATACCTTAAATTAAAGGAAACATCCCAAAGAAAGGTAACAAAGATAGATATACCAGGAAACATAACATTTGCCGCAGGTATTATATTAATACTTCTTGGCATTACCTACGGCATAGTTCCATATAAAAAATATCCAATGGGCTGGAACAATCCCTATGTTGTAACTGCCATTATATCTGGCATATTAATGATAATATCATTTATATACATAGAAAGAAAAGTTTCAAACCCAATGTTCAGGCTCGATCTATTTAAAAACCGCGGATTCAGCATTGGAAACTTTACAGGTTTTGTATCTGCCATGGGAATGATGGGTTTAATGTA
>JAKAYN010000049.1 GCA_021826785.1 Thermoplasmata archaeon
TAATATAGATTTATTCATATTTTAATATCACAATTTAATATATTAAAATTTCATGTGAAGGTTTATCATATTTGTAAATATAATAGATCATGAAGGTATCCGATATAATTAAGGGTTTAAAGATACCGCTTTATTTCACATCCGTATCTCCGGTTATAATCGCATTTTTCTATGATAATTATAAGCATTTATATCTATTTTTAATTATGCTGTTAATAGTTTTGTTCATGCAGGCTGCATTAAACCTTTCAATGGATTATTATGATTATAAAAATGGCAAGGGTCTCTACAATGATGATACCCTGTTTCCTGTTGGCCCTTATTTAATAATAAAAAATCATATAAATCCTGAGAAAATAAGGTATTCTTTTGTTATAATGCTTCTTTTAACAGTTTTTCTTGGAATATACATTATTATAATAACTAAAAAATATTATCTTATAATAATAGGCATAATAGCAGTCATAGTTTCACTTATCTACGTTCTTCCACCGGTTATGCTTGATAATCGTGGTCTCGGTGAAATATCAACCTTCTTATCCTTTGGACCGCTTGTTTACATTGGATCAATAATAATACTTGGTTTAAAGATAAATTTATTTGTAATAATTACAGGCATATTTACAGGTTTAATGGCATCGGCAATTAGATTTCTCCATCATTCAATTGAGGATAACATAGATGGTCTTAGAGTAAAGCACTTTAAATTAATATACACATTAATAACTGTTCCTGCATTTATTGTTATGATTTATAAATTATATTTGTTTATATTTTTAATACCCGCAATTTTAATTTTAATATTTCACATAAAATATATAAAAGGTGATCCATTAAAAATAACAAGAAAGACGAATCAAATTGTTTTAATAGATTTTATCTCAACAATACTTTTTATTCTTTATTTTATATTATAAATATAAAATTTTATTATTTTTATTATGAGACATAAAAAATTGACAAAACCTTTTAAACTTTATCATGTTATATTTTTATAATAAAGGTGTTATGATGGATGAAACTTTTGGAAATGGAAGATATTCTGTTATTAAAAAGCTTGGTGAGGGTGGAAAAGGCATCGTTTACAAATGTATTGATAACAATTTAAACAGAATAGTTGCATTAAAATTAATAAAGGGTGAAAATCTGGATGATGAATCATACTCAAGGATCATTCGTGAGGCTGAAACAACGGCAAGGTTGTCACATCCAAACATAGTATCAATATATGATATGCAAAAGGAAAACAACAGATTTTTTATGGTAATAGAATACATAGAGGGTAAGGATTTGCTTGATCATGTAAATAATAAACCATTAAACCTTGATGAAATCCTTGGAATAATTATACCAATCACATCTGCACTTGCATATGCACATAAAAACGGTATACTGCACAGGGATATTAAGCCTGAAAATATAATGATATCAAAGAATGGCGATCCAAAGCTCATGGATTTTGGCCTTGCAAAGGCACTTGATAGGCCTGGGATAACACGGGCAGGCACAATAGTTGGAACACCAGCTTATCTATCCCCTGAAAGTGCTCTTGGCAAGGAGGCTGATAACAGATCAGATCTTTATTCGCTTGGCTGCGTTTTATATTATATGAGCACCGGCAGGCCCCCATTTACAGTGAACGACACAATAAAACTTATATACAGTCATATACATGATTATCCTGCACAGCCATCTAGAATAAATAATAATATACCAAGGCAGCTCGATTCCATAATAATGAAGCTTTTAAAAAAGAATCCTGATGAAAGGTTTCAGAGTGCCGATGAGCTTTTATACGCATTAAAGGCACTTGAAATTGAGACAAATCCTGTTATTAACAATGATTTAAAAAAGGATAAAAGCGAATCTTACCATGATCAGGGAATGCTTATAGGCCTTGAAAATACACTTTCAGAGTTAAATCAGGCTGTTGATTCCGTATTATCAGGCTCAGGCAGCATATATTTAATAAATGGCGAATCCGGCCAGGGCAAAAGTAAATTGCTTGAGAAAACAATGGATTACGCTGTTCTAAGAGGAATAAAATCAATACTTTTAAAGTGCCGCGAATCAAGGATGTCAACGCCAAACTACCTTTTTACAGAGATGTTCAGGGAATTCTTCTATGATGCACCGCAGCAGCTGGTTTACAAGGTCTGTGGTGATTATGGCGATGTTGCGGTTAAGATATTGCCTGAGCTAATATCAAAGCTTGGGCGTATAAATGATTACATGGCAAGCGAGCCTGAGCAGGCGAAATTAAGATTTTATGATGGTGTTACAGAAATAATAAAAAATATGTCCATTGAATATCCATTACTTTTGGAGATAGACGATATAAATTATGCAGACAGCGGTTCGCTGAGCATTATTGATTCAATTATGGATAAACTGCAATCAATGCGCTTTGTTATAATAGCAACGATGTCAAGGAGCGATTCATACAATGATGAGCTTGATCATATAATATCGAACAGAATTCTTAATAAAATAGAAACAAGGAATCTTGACAGATTGCAGACTGCAATGCTTATAGCGGCAAGGCTAAATGAGGACATATCAAAAATAAGTGATGAGTTTACAGATTTTATATTTGTAAAAACTGACGGAAATCCATTTTACATAGAGGAGATCTTAAAGTTATTAAAGGATAAAAAGCTCATATTCCGTGATGAAAACGGCAGCTGGGATAGAAAACCAATAGAGGAAATAGGAATACCATCTTCAATAGGTTCATTTATAAAGGAAAGGTTATCAAGCCTTGACGATATAACGATGGATATAATATCAATAGCGTCTGTTATTGGCTATGAGTTCGATGTAGATGTTCTTGAATTAGTATCAGGAATAAACGATAATGATTTTGAAAAAATAATAGAAAATTCCATTAAAAGAAAGATTGTTTATGAGAGAAAAACATCACCAGGTGAGTTTAGATTGTTCTTTTCCAATCCGCAGCTGCATGATTACCTGTATGAAAATATGAGCATGTTTAAAAAAAGAAAGCTCCATGCAAAGATAGCATCTGCAATTGAAAATATATACGGTGATGATAATAATGTCTTTTTCCAGGATCTTGCAAGACACTATCTAGAGGCAGGAAACCTGCAAAAGGCACTGGATTACACAATTAAGGTTGCTGATTCATGGTACTCATCTTTCCAGTTCGATCAGGCATTAAAAGAATACAGAAAGGCCCTGGAAATAATAAGCGAGATAAACAAACCGGGAAAGGACATGGAGCTACTAAAGGCAGATGTAATGTATAAAATCTCTGAAAATTCAATATTTAATAATAATTTTAATGATAACAATTCGTCATATCTTGACGAGGCTATAAAAATTTTTGATAGGTATAATGAATATAAAAAAATAGCCAGATCGCTTTTGATATCCAATGATTTATACCATAAACTCGATTATTATATAGATTATAACAGGAAATTTTTAAACAAAATGTATGAGATCAATGCAGATCCGGAAATTATAGGCACAGCATCACTGGCAATCATTGGTGCACTGTGGTACACCGCCAGGATATCTGAGGCCAGGGAATACGGTCAAAGATATATTGAATATGCCAAAAATATGAATTATTATGATAAGCATGTAGTTAGATGCAAGATGCTGCTTCTACTGGTGCATCCACTTAATACAAATGATGATTTATATGATATAAATAAAAGCTATGAGGAATTATCTGCTGAATCCATTGCCCTTTTAGAGGAATCACCAAATGATCTTATATTACTTAACACACTTTCAGTAGTTTACAATAACTATGCCACAACACTGGCAAGGGCAAACATGGATCTTAAAAGGTCTGAAGAGGCCTTTGATAAAAGCTGTGAATTTGCCAGAAAGATTAGTAAGAGACAGTACTCAAGAAGTATGATGTCAAAATATGTCGAAATCTTTTTAACTGGAAATAAAAGCATTGTTGATACATATTTCGATATGTCGTTTAAAAACACATCAAAGGATGATTTTGAAATACTGATGTCTAAAACCGGCCAGCTTTATTTTAATTATTTTCATGGAGATATGGATAAAGCACTATCTATAATATCAGAGCTTGAGAAATACCAATCATTGCAGATTATAATGTCAATACCAGAGATAAAAGTACCTATTTTTATTGAAAAGAATAGAACAAATGAAATTTTAGTATATCTTGAGGATATTTTAAACAAAATCAATGGCAATATTACAGTCGATACCATTAAGGGCTATATTATAACATTGATGGAAACCGTTCATATATCATCCATTATAAATGACCCTGAAAAGGCATTAAAATATTTAACAATTCTTAAAAAAGAGAACGATAAATATAAACTTTGGTGGATTCAATCTTATATGGAAATAGCCCAGGCATACTATGAATCAATATTTGGTGATCACAGCAATTCAAAGAAGATGATGGAAGAGGCTGCATTAAGATTTCATGATCACGGCTTTGAAATATACTATGGAATATACATGTATGAGCTTGCAGTTCTTTATCATATTGACAGGGAACAGGAACAGTGCAATATTGCAATAGACAAAGCGCTAAATGTATTTACGCCAATTAATTTTACTTATTATATTGAAAAATGCCTTAGGCTAAAGGAACTTTTAAAGGCCTAGAATTATTTTGTAAATTATAATTAAAAATTAATTTTAATAAACAATTTAAATAAAAACAACTATATATGCCATTAAACTTATTATTGATATCTGGAGTATTAACTGTACTGATGCAACAACAGAAATCTTTTTTATTAACTTTGAAACCATTTTTTTATCATCACTTTTGTTGATGAAAAGTGAATACCTTAGTATAAATATCAGGCTTAGTATTATAAGAATTATTGATATTGTCAATATTGAGATAAATAGCCAGTTCAATCTAAATATTGATTCCCTTACTGAGAGCTCATAGCCTGCAAACGGCGTAATTAATGAAACTGTTGGTATAAAGAACATCGTCATTGGTGTTAACCTCTTTGCTATATCAAACCTTATTGAATCGTCCATGCCTGACATGACTATAAAAAATATAAGGCCTAGAAATACATCCGTGCCTGTCCATATTGCACCAAGAAGCACATGAATGTAATCTAAAACAAGTATACCTGGTATAATTAATGCTATGATAAGTGCAATTACTGGCAATATAAATGCCATTAAATTCGATTTATTCATAGAGAAACACCTGTTGCAAAATGTGCCATTAACAGTATAATAAAAATCTGAAACACAACCTGAATAAACGATAATTTTAGATTTAGCATTGTTAATCTCACAATCTTATCTTTGTCTTTTGCACCATGCAGAATTTCAAGATACACCCTGACCTCGTTTGGTAAAAATAATCCTATGCCCTGTATGAATAATAACGCTGCTATTGCCAGTGCCGCAATTATATATAATGATGTGAAAGGTATCGATAGATCCATTGCAAGATAAATGCCGGCGGTTATTGTTACAGTTGATATTGCCGGCATAAAAAACAGCATCGTTGGTGTTAACCTCATTGCAATGTATGTTCTCTGAATGTTGTTAAGGCCTTTCATAACATATGAGAAAAAAAGGCCAAGAACAAGATCCATACCTGTCCACATTGATCCTGCTATTACATGAAGATATTCAAGAGAGTAAAGGTTATTTATACCAAGAACTATTGCAAGAAGCACCGGCGGTATTAAAAGCATTGGAATTCCCCTTTTAAGGGACCCGCGAAGCGTGAATCTCTTATCAGGTATAAGCGATATGTTTACCTCTGAATTTTCCATTTATG
>JAKAYN010000050.1 GCA_021826785.1 Thermoplasmata archaeon
CTTTGTATATATTATCATCCAAAATGATGGTTGTTTTTACCATAATATCATATTATAAATCGCAATAAATATTTTATGGTAATATGGTTATATGAATACATAATTCTATATCTCTCATTATTTAATAATTGTATTTATATGGCAATAATCTTTCTGAATATAGACTTTAATTCCGTTATGTCTGGATGCATATGAGGATAAAATAATGGTGCAATAAAAATATTAAAAATTTGCAGCATTTTCTATTAAATTATTTTTTAATGCATTTTTCCTTAAAAACGGTATTAATGGTATAATTGAGGTTAATGACAATAATGACACCATTATAAGATAATGGCTTGTTCCCAAAACTATGTTTGCATATATACTATAAATCCTGACGATATATAATGAGAATAAAATAACAAAAATAATGGCAGTAACGATATTCCTATAATCAATGCTATGTATCTCAATGTGAATAATGAACCGTTTGCTATTGACCTGAATTCATGGACTGTAGAATCAACAACAAGAGTCGTCGATGGTGCCCAGAATAATGAACTGCCAAAGCCTGCAATAAATAACATCTCATGTATAGATAATGTTAATCCTGTTATGAATATTCCTGTGAACTGCATTAATGATCCTATTATAAGCAGTGTAATTCCTTTCCCGGTTTTATCAGGAAGATACCAACTTACCGGATTTACTATCATTGCCCTAGGATATGATATTAATATACAATGATGAAACAAATGAGTTATATCCAAGGCCTATCTGGGAATAGAATGTTAATGCGTATAAAACACCGAAATCATGCAATGAGATATCTCATTACAGGATAGGTTTTAAGGTGTAACATAATTCGTAACATAAATAGGAATGAAGTAAGTTGCATAATTCATTTTAATAAAATTTAAAATTAAATATAAATTCCCTGAATAACATTTACATCAATACATCGAAGGCTAAGAAAAATAATTCCAAAATAGAGAATGATAATAATGGTGCACTGGCGGCAATAGACTCCTCTGGATTCAAGATAACATTGAGGGATTATCTTAGCAATAAATGGCATAAAATAAGAAATGGATGGATAAAATTACATGCCGTTATAAACATTAATAATTTTGAGATAATGGATTGTTCAATTACAGATGAGCATAATAATGATTCCAATAAGCATAAAAATTATAAAAGAATTAAGAATAAAATAAGGAAATTATATGCTGATAAAGGATATGATTCTAAATTAATTTACAATGAATTGAAAGGTAAGTCTAATACCTGTTAGAAGGAATGCAGTTACATTATCAAGTGGTTCTATATACAGGGCTAAAATATCAAGGTTCATTAAAAAATTTGGTGAAAGAATATGGAAGGTTAACAATAATTATAATTTAATATGGAATGTTGAGATATATTTCTCTAGAATAAAGATGATGTTTGGTGAAATAATAAGGGCTGTAAAGCCTGAGAATATTGTACGGGAAATGATGTTAAAGGTCTATTTTTATAATGAATTTAACAAATTCAAGGAGGCTTGTAAATGAGGATAATAATTATGCAACATACTTCATTTGATAATAATATTATTAAACTTTACCGTGTTTTCAGTGGAAAGTACATAGAGAGACTTTAAAGCCAGAAAAAAATGATAAAATAATCATGTCAATGGACATACCAACGGTAATGGATCCATCAATGCCTGAGGAGCTTTACAATAAAATAAATGGTATGATAGATTACTTTTCAGAAGAATATGACAAAAAGATTTCATCTGGTAAAATTGAAATGGAAGAAATAAAAATTGATAATGATTAAATAATATTAAACGAATCAAAGACAATATCTAGCATAAATATAAAAGATCATCACTTCTTTTCATTGGCAAACTTGAAATAGATAAGATAGACTGCCTGAAAAATATGTACAATGATAGATTAAAAATAATTTAAACGTTCCATAGCTTTTTTATGTACCATAGATTTACCATGTCAGGCTTTCCAAAGAAATCCTTCATAGAGAATATGCTTTCATCTATGTATCTTGGTGAATACCATTCAAGAAACACGTCGAAGATCTTATCAAGCTCATAGTTTGTAAGATTACCGTTTTCCAGCTTCTCACCTGCACTGAAGCTGCTGTTTATTAACCACTTTGGTCTTTTCCATCTTGGATCTGAAAGCTTTTTTGTTATATGCGGTTTAAGAAAGTTTTTCCAGTAATTTAATAATTTTTCATATGTCTCCTCGACATCCTTTTTATAAAGATATGAATAATCCATTTCCACCTTTAAAATCTTTTTTTCATTCTCATTGCTTGGCATAATACCATCTTATTTTAAAATTATAAGAACTAATAGTAACTTTTTTCTTAGGAAATGAGAACATTGTCTATTTATAGAATAATACAGGAAACATAAAAAATTTAAAATTCATTAATTAATTCAATTGCATGGGCGTAAGGGAATTCATATATAAAATGCTTGGTGCCATGGATTACAATGATATAGCAAGATTAATTATTGATAAATTTGGTATTAATATTAATACATTAAATGAGATAAAGTCGTTCCCTAATATATCAAGGGCCATGGCCATGGAATGTTTTTACATTTACAGATCCCTGGATAATAATAAAAGGTCCATTATAATAGATTACTCAAGAAACGATCAGATATTTGCAGATACATTCGGCGAATGTATAAATTTGCATGGTGATATAAATGATTTCTATGAAATAATATCAAAAAATAAATGCATAAGGAATAAAATTGATAACATTAAATTTATTTATTATAATAAAAACCAATAACTATGTCCGAAACATTATTTCCTGTTCTGCCTGTTATTATGGCACCATGATTTTTTATTAAAAGGTTATAGCTATCGCTTTTATTAAGGTAAGACTCTATATCATTAATTTTATGCTCTGAGTCCACAATGCCACCTGCTGCCGGGCTTACACCATCAATGCCATCCGTGCCAAAACTTGCCATTGTGTAAAACTCATAATCACTTGAATTCTTCATAAATCTTAGCACAAGCTCCTGGTTTCTGCCACCTGATCCGTGGCCCCTGACATCAACGGTTGTCTCACCACCAAGAATAAAATAGAACGGCCTTTTTTTAGATGAATATATATTTTTTAATATTTCATGGAGTTTTAATGATAATTCCTCAACATTTCCGGAGAAGTTGCTTCCAAGATTAACTGTATCATAATCAATGTTTGAGTATATATAATCAAGAAAATCCCTGTTTTTTAGTATTATGTACTGTTTTATTTTTTTAAAGTATTTTTCATCAACCTTACTGTACATTTTAATGATATTTTCATCGTTTTTTAGATATTTTAAAGATATTCTTTTCACATCATCAATTTTATAATCCATTGCCGTTAAAGGTCCGGATGCTATTATTGATGGATCATCATTTCTCACATCGGATATTATAAATGATATTACATTCGCAGGATAAAGAAAAGTTGAAAGCTTTCCACCCTTAACCTTTGACAGCATTGATCTTATTGCATTCAATTCATATATGTCAGCACCATTATCCATCATGGTTTTTGATATATTTTTTATATCGTCTATTTTTACACCGTCCTCTGGGATTTCAAACAGTGAAGAACCACCACCTGATATTAAAACAATAACAAGATCGTTTTCATTAAGGTTCTTTAATCCGGAAAGCATTGATACACTTGATGAAACAGATAAATCGCTTGTGAATGGATGCGTTCCCCTTAATATTTTCAATTCATTATAATTATCAGTTTTTTCATCCTCTGGAACTATTATGGATGCATAAATTAATTTATCAATTATAAATGGCCTTATGCCCTTATACATCTTAAATGATGCTTTTCCAAAACCAATTAAAAATATCCTTTTATAATCAAATTTTATTTTATTATTTTCAATGAATCTGCTTATTACGTTTTCAGGATCCATTGCATTCAATGTTTTGTCTATAATATTTAATATATAACCTCTTGTGTCCGTTATTGCAAGATCTTTATAATTCTCTATCATGATAATAAAATACATTTAAATATAAGACCTTAAAGAAATGAAAATTATTTATGGTGTTATTGCAGGTATGTACCTCATTATGCCTGCAAGCCCACCAAATGCGGTTTTTATTAATCTGCCCTCATCGCTATCCTCTGAAACAAAGACTACGTTTGTACCGGCCTGATCCGCAAGCTTGTAAAGATCCTCAACAAGGTCATCCTCCTCTGAGAGAACCATCTCTGTATTATCTTTTTCACAGACCGGAATCTCTGAAGGTTTCTCAGTAAAGGTCATTGTACTTCCACAGACCGGGCATTTGTATGTATACCTTCGTTTCTTTAATGTATCGGATATAATTAAAAGATCAAGATTTTTGTTTTTTAATGCGTTTATTATTGCATCCTCACCATAAACACCAAGGCCCCCCTCAGGCTTCTTTATTTCCCTTAAGAATCTGTTTATTATATCCTTTTCCCTTGATATCTTCATATCCTTTATTGATTCCGATGCCTTTTCAACAAGCTCCCTAAGACCGGATTCATCTGTATATCCAATATCAAAAAGATCCTTTACCTTTTGCTTTATCTCATTCCTTAGATAATCCTTTTCGAAGAAGTATTCCTTTGTTGCCCCGGGCCCGCCAATAAATACAGCATTTATATCTTTTATCAACGGCATGAATGCATTGTTTGCTATCTCACCAATCTTTTTGAAGAAATCATTTGCTGCTATCTCTATCAAACGCTCGAACCTTCGTGATGATTGGCCACCTTGATGATGCTTGCTTGGCACAAGAGACTGTTCATAGTCAACGACCTCTATTCTTGTTCCCTTTAGAAATCCAACAGTGGCCTCCTTTCTGTCTATTACTATTAAACCGTATATGTCTTTTTCCTTTAACTGAGATTCAAGCTGTTCAAGGTGAAAGTTTGAATCACATTTATACATAAAAGTTTGTATTGGCTCAGGTGGTTCTATGATCTTTGTGTACATCTCTGTCTGATCACCTCGTGTTGCAATATGACCGACAAAGAAAACAAGGCCCGTTTCAGGCGGCTGCTTGTAATATTTTAATCTGGACATTATTGATTCTATTGCCGCAAGCACGTTTTTCCTTGTTGATTTTGATTTTATATTTGATGATGTTGAATACTCTTCCCTTAAATACTGAACAACATCCGATATCTGCTTATCCGGTGGTATGTAAAGTGATATAAGCTCTGTGCCCCTGCCATGAAGATCCTTTAATTCCTCAAGGGCTTTTTTAAATTCATATCTCTTGTAATCTTCGCTCTCCATATATGGAAAATTTTATAATAATATTTAACCTTAATCCAGGGATGAAGAGGGTTGTAATTTCGCTTGGCGGCTCAATAATATCAATGGAAAAGTTAAATCTTGAATTTATGGAAAGGTTCTCAAAGATGCTTGAAGGCATAAATGGTTACGATGGCTTTGGCATAGTAGTTGGTGGTGGCAGGCTTGCAAGAACATACATATCTGACCTAAGGCGCTATAACGTTAATGATAACATTCTTGATGAAATTGGCATAAATGCAACCAGGATAAATGCACTTGCAATGACGACATTTTTGAATGATGTAAATTCAAAGATACCAACAACCGTAAACGATGCTGCTGAAATGATGCATGATTACAGATACGTTGTTATGGGCGGAACAGAACCGGGACATACAACAGACACAGTCGCAATGCTTTTTGCGGAAAGAATTAATGCAGAAATTATGATTAATGGGACAT
>JAKAYN010000051.1 GCA_021826785.1 Thermoplasmata archaeon
AATGGAACATCGAATGTTGTTTTTGAGCTAAAATCATTGAAAACATAAGGTGCGACAAATAGGCCAAGACCAAACAGTACTGCAGGCATTGCTAGAAATCTACCCCTTGAGGATGGTATTAGATCACCCATGAATGTATATATTAATGGCTGAACCATGCCAACACCAAAGCCAGTTATAAATCTAAAGGCAACAAGCTCATACTCATTTGTAACAAAGCCTGTAAGCGCTGAAAATACAGAGAATAAAATCAATGCAGTTATTAAACCGTATTTTACAGACATCTTATCAAAAACATAACCACCGACAAAGCTGAATACAGCTATTCCTGCTGCGAATCCGGTTGCAGCAACGCCAAGAAGGAATGGATTTATATGTATAATTTTCAGTATAAATGTTCCTCCAAAGAAGAAAAGATCTGCATCAAAGCCATCAAGGAACATGCCGAAAACAACAATGCCGGCCAGGAGTATTAATTTACCCCTACTGCGCCTTATATTTGCTATGACAGTATTTTCCATGATAGTAATTAACACAGAAATACTTAAATTTTATTATATAAAAAGCAAAAAAATTACTAAAAATGTAAATTTTTTGAAAGAATATTCTTTGCGGATTCCTTTAATATTAAAGAACCCTTATAAAGAACGGATTCATCAATATCGAACTGCGGTGAATGGTTTCCTATATGCCTTTCCGGAAAAGCGCCGCCTAAAACGTAGTATGCACCAGGAACCTTTTCAAGGTAATATGCAAAATCCTCACCACCCATGTTTGGTTTTGGATGCACTATATTATCCTTTCCAAGAATGTTTGATGCCGTTTCCTCAATTATCTTTGATATGGTCTCATTGTTTATTAAAACTGGGTATCCGTATTCATAGTTATATTCGTAATTTATATTATATGTTAATTTTAATCCGTCAAGTATATCATTTATTCTTTTTTTGATCTTTTCCTGAACATCCTTACTAAATGTTCTTACGGTTCCAGATAATTCTGAATGTGCGGCTATTACATTGTATCTGTAACCGGCATTTATTTTTCCAACGGTTAAAACTGCAGGTTCCTGCGGGTCTATTTCTCTGGACACAATGTTATTAAGCATATTTATTAAATGTGATGTTATATATATTGTGTCAATAGCCTCATGAGGTGCAGATCCATGGCCACCTTTACCGTGCAGTTTTATATCAAATTTATCGGCATTTGCCATCATTTCATGGTAATATATTCCAACCTTTCCAGAATCAAGTGATCCCCAGATGTGCTGGCCTATAATATAATCAACATTCTCAAGTGCACCGTTCTTTATCATTTCAACGGCGCCACCAGGAGGAGATTCCTCTGCAGGCTGAAATATTAACCTGATGTTTCCATTAAAACTTTTTAAATCATTAATTATTAATTTTGCAGCACCCAAAAGCATTGTTATATGTGTATCGTGGCCGCATGCATGCATGACACCATTATTTAAAGATCTATACTCAACGTCATTTTCCTCTGTCACCGGTAAGGCATCTATATCAGCCCTAATGGCAACAGTTTTTTTATTTCTATCATTTATAATATCTGCGATAATACCTGTTTCAGTTATCCTCTCTGGCTTTAAACCAATTTTTTTCAGCTCATCCTCTATCCTCTCAGCCGTTTTATACTCTTTAAAACTCAGCTCCGGATTTTTATGAAAATATCTTCTTGTTTCTATTAAATAATCGTTTATATCCATGACATGTTATCGCTTAACAACTATTAAACATTTTATTAAAAATCATTAATTTTGAATGAATATTATAAAAAATATTTTTATAAAACTATATGGAAAATCACTATATAGATATATATTATTATTTATTATTATATATATTATTTGAATTATCTATATAAGTATTAATGACATTCTAAATATGATGTCAAATATATACAAGGATCTTGATGAAAAGAGATTTGGATGGTTTCATCTAAAATCCATGATAACAACAGGCATGGGAGTATTCACCGACGGCTACGACCTTTCATCAATAGGTCTTGTCCTTCTTTTAGTTCTATCGTTTTACGGAATAAATAAGAAATCACCTGATTATTCACTTGTAACAAGTCTTGTTGCAGGATCTGCGCTTATTGGTGCGGCTGTTGGTGCAATAGTATTTGGCGAGCTTTCAAAAAGAGGCAGAAAGAAATTCTACGGTGTTGATGTGGCCATTCTTGGTATCGGTGCACTATTACAGGCATTTTCACCAAACATAGCCTTTCTTATAGTAATAAGATTTGTTCTTGGGCTTGGCGTTGGAGCAGATTATGTACTATCACCAATGATCATGGCCGAGCATTCAAATTCAAGGGACCGTGGGAAAACAATAGCCTTTGGTTTCGGGCTTATGTGGGGCTTTGGTGCGACACTTGCAGCAGCAGTTTACTTAGTTATGGCACCATTTGTATCAACAAACATACTATGGAGAATTGTTCTAGCCGCTGGAGCAATACCAGCACTTGCCGTTGTCTATCTTAGAAGAAAGATGCCGGAAACACCAAGGTTCATAGCACGCATTGCAGGCGACAAGGATAAATTTGTAAATGAGGTTAAATACATTGCAAATAAGGAAATAAAAATAAACGGCGATTTAAAGGATAAAAACACATTTAAATATTATTTTAAAAAGTATGCTGGATTTTACATAACCGCAATGATACTATGGTTTTTATATGATCAGATAGCATACTCAAGCATACTCTTTGGACCTAGCCTGATAGCATCAGGCCTCGGCATTCCATCTGACATATTCCAGTTTGTAATGGAGCTTGCCTTTACAATACCAGGCGGCATTGTTGCAGTTTCACTGATAGACCGTGTTGGAAGAAAACCATTGCAGGTTTCAGGCTTTATACTCATGGGAATATTTTTATTATCATTCGGAATATTAAAAGACTTTTCACTGCTTCCTGCCTTTCTTGGATTAATATTGTACGGAATGCAGAACTTTGCAAATCAGTACGGCCCAGGTTCAATAAGTGCATCAGGCATGCTTGGTGTAGAACTTGCACCCACAAAGATAAGATCCCAGATACAGTCATATACCGTGGCAGCAGGCAGAACAGGTGCATCAATATCATCATTTGTGTTTCCATACATGTTCATAGCACTAGGTGAGAGCTTTGCATTTTATTATCTTACTGCGCTTGCAATAGTTGCCGGAATACTAACATGGTTAATTATACCAGAAACAAAGGGATCTTTAGAGAAAACATCCGGTGAGATAAATGAAATGAGAAACATAGAGGTGGCTCAATGATAAAATTGATGGCATTTGATATGGATGGTGTCCTTTTAAGGCACAGAAATTCCTGGGAAAAGGTTTTTTCAAATTTATTTTCTTATAATGATTATACGTTTCAAGGTCTTTCCAGGAGAAATGATATAAGTATTCCAAGGGAAATAGATATAAAAAGGCACATATCAAAAAGTTTTGATTTAAATGATATAAATAAAGATCTTTACATGTTATATAATTTTAAGAAAGAAACAAAGATAAAAATGGTTATAATATCGGCCGGGGTTAATGCCTTTGCTGAGAAGCTTTCAGATATCTATAACTTCGATAATTTTATTGCAAATGATATTATTGAAAGCAATGGCAGATTAAGATTTGTAAAAAACGTTGATCCAAACAAAAAAGATATAAATCTTGAACATTTCCTTAATCTTTATAGAATAAGCCCTGAAGAAACAATATCAATAGGCGATACAATATTCGATGTTTCTATGAGACGAAAATCAAAATACTTTATTGCATTTAATCCGTACAATTCCAAGGTTATCGAAAATGCAGATTTTACAGCATATAATTTTAATGATTTAATAGAAATAGTAAACAAAATAAATTGTAAAATCAATGTTGAATTTTAATAGCGGTTTAAACGTTTTAAACTGTCGTTATACCTTATGTTATAAATTCCATAAGCGTTTTTATCGATTTTGTAATGGCACCTAAGGCATTCAAGGCTCATATCATCATTTACTTTAAAATCAACGCCGTTGCATTCCGGGCAGGTACTTCTTATCCATAATGTATCTGGGTCTGGCATTTTTGCATTTAAATTTCTATTCTCACTGTAGTTATCATAAATAGAATCATTGTAATAATTGTCTTTATAATTATTATCAATATTCTTTTGATCAACGTTTGTTTCAGCCTGTTTATTTTTAGACTTTTCCTCATTTCTTATTTTTTCAATGTAATATGCTGTTATTGCGTAGAGTCCTGCAAAGGCCCAGAGGAATAAATATATTGAAAGAACAGGATAAACAAAAACATTGTGCTGGAAAAGAATAGTCACAAATTCCATCTCTGAAAGCGTAAAGTTTATTAAAAGTGCCCTTAAAAAACCAAAGGAAAAAAAGATGTATGATATAAAGAGAGTGCTTATATAAAGCATCAATGTATTGTAAAAGCCATAGTTTGTTAATAGAACAGATATTCCTGCTATTATTATTGAATAAATCCAGCGCATATTCTTTATCGATTTTTCCGGATTTAAAAGATTTTTTAATGTTAACTCCTTTTTTACTAGAAGTGTGATTATTATTAATAAAATTCCAGGTATGAAAACAAGCAATAGCATTTGGAATATCGAGTTTGCAGAGTATATTATATTTTCAACAGCCGGTGAAAATAAAAAAACGCTCTTTGATACTATTGATGGATCAATTGTATCTATTATAACAGATAAAAATATTACCAGTGCCGTGTACAATGAAAAGAACGTATAGAATGAATCCTTTGGTTTATAACTCATTATGTTATTATTTTTATAAAATACCGTTGATATTCCAAGCATTATAAATATTAAAGTTAAAATGATCATTGTTATTATTGCAATAATATTAGGTTTTATATTTAAATAAATATAGCTCAATGGTATTTTTTCAAGAATCTCATAATCCCTTAAAATGAATGGCAAATAGTAAAAGAATGAAACTATTGCTATGAACATTCCTGCAAAGGACATAAATTTACTAAATGATTCTATTATGCTTTTTTCACTCATAAATTAATTATTTTAAAACATTTACTTTAACTTTACTGTAAGTCTTTTTTCCATTTTTCCCTTTGCCATTGTTGTTGTTATCTCAAAGTCACCTATTTCACTTGTATTCTTTACATGAACGCCCCTGTCAGGTTGCATTGGAAGCCCTGGTATGTTTATTATTCTTATATTGTCACCCTCCGGCATTCTATCCTTTGAGAGATTCATTAACTGGCTATTCTTTGTAAACTCCTCTCTTGTCATGTACAATACATTTATATCAATACTAGAATCTATGATCTTTTTCATTTCAGTTTTTATCTTTTCAAGTTTTTCTTCATCCATCTCATCAACGTAAACATCGATCCATGCACTGTCCTCATAGGTTTGATTCATACGGCACCTTGCATTGTAAAACTTGTAGGCTATTCCAGATATTAAGAACAATGCGGATCTATATCTCATATGGTTGTACCTTGTATTCCAGTCTATCCTTTGATGCACTGTTTGACCTGTTATGTCCTGTGGATAAGTATCAAGAGATATCAAATGAATGTTTTCACCATCCTCCCAGACATCAACTATGATATAATCATTTCCATTTATTGTTACGAAGCCCTTATCATTTGGCTCTCCCAACCGTGTTGGAAAGAAGACACTCTGGTCAACTATCATATCTGTGAACTCAACCATG
>JAKAYN010000052.1:0-1762 GCA_021826785.1 Thermoplasmata archaeon
ATAAACCTATCAGGCAATTCTTTCCTGTTAATTCATATATTTTCTCTATGCCGGGGTAAAGCAGTGATGAATCGCCACGCATTTTGTTTATTATATAATATTTTAAAAGATCGCTTCTATCCATTAGCTTTATTGTGCCGTATATTGATGCAAAGACACCACCTCTGTCTATATCACCAACAAGAACCGCCGGTGTATTGTACAGCGATGATACATACATGTTTGAGAAATCCCTGCCTGATAGGTTTATCTCGGCAGGTGACCCCGCACCTTCTGCTATTATTACATCGTATTTATTATAAAGAAAATCTATGCTATCCTTTATTATATTGGCATGATCATTAATATATTTGTAATATTCATTTATATTCATGGAGCCAATCGCTCTTCCAAGGATTATTATCTGTGATTTATGGTACCCCTCAGGCTTTATTAAAACAGGGTTCATGTATGCCATTGGATTGGTTCTTGCGGCCCTTGCCTGAAGCCACTGTGACCTTGCTATCTCTGAACCATCATCAAGTGCTATTGAATTTAAAGACATGTTAACCGCCTTGAATGGGGAAACATTATAGCCAAGGTCATTTAATATTCTGCAGAATGCCGTTGCAATCGTTGATTTACCAGAATCAGATGATGTCCCAAGAACCTGAATCATTTTCATGTAAAAACCTCCTTATGTTATCAATCAATTTTTTATTAAGCTCATGTTTTCTTATAGTTACCCTAATGTAATTTTCCCCAAGGCAATCATAGTCATTTAATAATCTTATAAGTATCATGTTTTTTAAAAGATAATTATATAATTTAATGCCACTAATCCCATCAGGTAATTTAAATGTGATGTAATTTGCAATATGTTCACCGATGGCCTTAAAATTCATATTTTCAAGCGATTTTATCATAAACTGTTTTTCGGCATCGAGTTCTTTTAAGAAATCATAATTTATTGAAATGCTGTTTGCATATTCTATAACATAATCTGCAACACTCCATGGGCCAACGATGTTTTTTATAAGATTAATATTATGTTTATCCCCTGCTATGTAACCAAGCCTCAGTCCAGGTATGCCAAGGATCTTTGTTAATGATCTCCCTATTAATGTGTTTTTATTTAATAGTTCATCATCATCGTATCTCTTTTTTGAAAAGAATATAAATGATTCATCTATAAAAAGCATTGATGATCTTTCCATGCATATATTCGATATTCTTAACAATGATTCCCTTGATATCATGTTTCCAAGGGGATTATCTGGATACACAATAATAACCAGTGAAAAATTATAGTTTTTTATTATCTCCGGATTTTGATTAACAACATTAAATGGTATATTTATCCGGTTACCGTATGTAAATGCGCTATTATACTCCTTGAATGTTGGCTCTATGATTATAATATTTCCATTTACGTAGCTTAAAAGCCTGTGTATAAAAAATGTTAAACCCGGGGTATTTACAACGTTTTCAAACTCGCATATGCTCTTGTTTTTTATCATAATGCCCTGTGGGTATATCTTTATATCATCCCTTTTTATAAAAATATCCTTTAAATCTATAAAATCATTGATGCTTGCAGAGAAATCAATTATATCATACTTTGAAACGCCGATTCTATTCGATGCCTCAACTAGATTGCCACCATGGGCCATTTTGGTTAATATATTACATATTTAAAATGTTTTTTAATAAAAGACAGTACGCTTTATTAATTGTTATAAAATATAACATAGATTTAAATAAATTCATTACTTAAGATCGG
>JAKAYN010000052.1:1772-5000 GCA_021826785.1 Thermoplasmata archaeon
ATAGTTACATGCAGCGCTATTTTATGTATCCAGATATAAGGAATGACATTATAGTTTTTGTTAATGATGATGACCTATGGAGCTATAATATTTCAAATGGAGAGCTATCAAGGCTGACATATAATATAGGAATTGTTACAATGCCAAGGATAACTCCAGATGGTAATGGAGTCTACTTCCGTGTAATGACAGGCAAAGGGGCAGACTCATCAGATATATATTATGTATCAATGAAAACCGGCGATATAAGAAGGGTAACTTACCTTCAAGGAAGAAGCACAAGCCGGAGAATGTACACATCCATTGCAGGATTTACAAGGAATAATAATCCTGTTATATCAACGGATGCATACTATCCATTCAGCGCGCCGATGCTCTATGAGCTAATAGATAACAATTTATATCCAATGAACCTTGGACCTGCCATGGATATAATATACAACGGTGATGGAATACTAATCGGAAGAAACACTATGGACATGCCACACTGGAAGCATTATAAGGGTGGTACAAGGGGAAAAATACTGTATTCCAAGGACGGTGTAAATTTTAAAATTATAGTCGATTTACAATCGAATGTAAACTCTCCAATGATAATATCAAACCGTGTATATTTCATATCTGATCATGAGGGCACAGCCAATATCTATTCATGCGATCTTGATGGCAATGATATTAAAAGGGAAACAGATTTCAATGAATATTATGTAAGAAACGCAAGATCAGATGGAAAGAGCATAGTCTTTCAGATGGCAGGCGATATATACCTAATGAAGAACGGTATTAAAAAGCTCGATATAAATATAAATGCACCAAAGCTTAAAACCCTTGAAAAAACAGTTTTATTGAATGATTTCATAACATCATATGATATAAGCCCTGATGGAAAACGTTTTCTTGCAGTTTCCCGTGGCCAGATTTACTCATCAGGCATATCAGGTGGCCCGGTTTTCAACAGCAAAAAATTGAAGAATCATATATCTGTATTTTCAAAAGATTTTATAGTTTCATACGTTTACAATGAAAATGAAAACAAAATAATATTCTATGATTTCAATGGTAAAATAATAAAGGAAAAGGACTTTGACGACGGTATTATCAGATCAATGGCAGCATCGCCAGACGGCAAAAAGATAGCATTTGGAAACAACAGGTTTTCACTTTATATAATAGATGAGAATCTAAAAATTGAAAAGATAGATGAAAGCGAATCAGGTCCAATATTGGATTTCTCATGGTCGGGTGATTCCAGGCTACTGGCGTATGCATATCCTGAAAAGAAATATTTCCTTAGTGACGTTGGTAGCAGCTCAATAAAGATATATGATACTGTGAATAAAACCATAAGCCAGGTGACAACACCAGGTTATATCGATTTTTCACCATCATTTAGCAATGATAATTCGTATCTATTTTATCTATCAAAAAGATCCCTAGATCCAATTCAGGATGAGCTGGTCTTCGATCTTGGATATCAGAATATAACAAAACCGTTTGCAGTTCCGGTAAAATCTGGTGTAAAACCAATATTCCTTGACACATTAACAGATAACAATCCAGGAGACTACGATCTTAATAATCTGGAGAAAAAGAGCATGGCATTTCCTCTAGATTCAAGAAATTATGAATCTTTAATTGCCGTTGAAAATGGCGTGCTTTTATTCCATTTTCCGGTTGAGGGATCAATGAAGTACTATTTATTCAGCAACCAAAAGAGAACCGGAAAGATAACATTCTACGATCTTGAAAAAAGAAAGGAGGAGGATTACGAGGATCATGTTATGGATTTTGCATCATCGTTAAATAAAAAGTATTTAATGATAAGAAAGCCAGATGGATACATAAAGAAGAATATTAATGATAAAAAGACAGAGGATATAAAAATAAATGATTTATCAATAATTATAAACCCGGTTGAAGAATGGTACAACATGCTCTATGACACATTTAAGTTAATACAGGAAAACTTCTGGAATCCTGAAAAGGTATCAAAACTCGGAAAATCACCATACGAAAAGTATAAAAGATTAATACCAAAGATAGGCACAAGGTTTGAGCTTTCAGATCTAATAAGGGAACTTCAGGGCGAGTATGAAACGTCTCATTCATACGAAATTGGCGGTGATCTCACCGATGTTCAATCCATTCCTATCGGAAAGCTTGGTATAGACTATTCATACAAAAATGGAAAATATACAATAGAAAATATATACTATGGTGATGCATCAAACGAAAATGAAAAATCCCCGCTTCTTTTTACAAAGATATCACCTGGTGATTCAATAATTGAAATAAATGGCATAACTCTAGATAAAAATAAAAATATAGACATGGCGCTTCTTAATGTAAATAACACTGTTAATATAAAATATGAACACAACGGAGAGATCGTAAGCGATTATGTAATACCAATGCGTGATGAAAAATATCTAAGGTACCGTGCCTGGGTTGAAAAAAATAGAGAATATGTTCACAAAAAGACAAACAACAGAATTGGGTACATACACATACCTGATATGGGCATGAACGGTTTTAATGAGTTCTTTAGGTTATATTCCAGAGAATCAAAATTTGATGGTTTAATTGTTGATCTCAGGTTCAATGGTGGTGGATTCGTATCACAGCTTTTGATGGAGAAGCTTGCAAGAAAGCGCATAGGCTATGATATACCAAGACGCGGTGTGGTAACACCATATCCAGAAGATTCAGTTGACGGCCCAATGGTTGCAATAACAAACGAATATGCAGGATCCGATGGTGACATAGGAACCTTTGTATTTAAGGAATACAAACTTGGTAAGGTCATAGGCACAAGAACATGGGGCGGTGTTGTTGGTATAAATCCAAACATAAGATTAATAGATGGAACAACTGTAACACAGCCACAGTTTGCAACATGGTTTAAGGGTGTAAAATACGGCATAGAGAACTACGGTGTCGATCCTGATATTTACGTTGAAAACATGCCACAGGATTTTATTAATAAAAATGACAGGCAGCTTGATGAGGCAATAAACACCATTATTGAAGAGCTTAAAAACTATAAAAAACTTGATATAGATTAATATTTTTTACAAAAAGCTTTATTAATTATGTATTTATTAATGAACCATTATGGAATATAAATCAAGAAGCATGGTACTAATAAGTGTATTCATAGGCACATTGATGTCTGCAATAGACACAACAATAGTGCTTCTTGCAATTCCAACGATAACTGATGATCTT
>JAKAYN010000052.1:5010-5691 GCA_021826785.1 Thermoplasmata archaeon
TCCGATCTGCAGGCTTGGCGACATATTTGGCAGATCCAAAATATTTTACATTGGATTTATAATATTCATAATAGGCTCGGCCGCTGCAGGCGCATCGCCTGATATAAATGATTTAATAATATCAAGGGGTTTCCAGGCCTTTGGTGCTGTTCTACTTCAGGCCAACAGCAATGCAATAGTTGCAGATTATTTTCCTGTTAGCGAGCGTGGCAGGGCATTTGGTATAACAAGTATGGGCTGGAACATAGGTGGCTCACTTGGTATAATACTTGGCGGCATAATAACGACATTTATTGGATGGCGTTACATATTTTATATCAATGTTCCTATTGGTATAATAGGCTTTATTATAGGATTAATATACATAAAGGACAATAACAAGAATAAAGATGCCAAAATAGATATACCAGGAACAGCGATTCTTCTTGTTTTATTATCGTTAATTGCCTATGGTGCTGTTGAAATAGCCGGCATCGGTATAAGACCATTATACATTACAATGATAGTAACAGGCCTCATTCTTATAATACCATTTGTTTTTATCGAAAGAAAATCAAAATACCCTGTTATAGATATGTCTGCATTTAAGGAGCGCATGCTGTCATTCTCGCTCATAGCCGCAACGTTACAGGCCGTTGGATACCTTGCAGTTCTTTTTATATTAATAATGTACCTTCAGGG
>JAKAYN010000053.1 GCA_021826785.1 Thermoplasmata archaeon
TAAGAACATAGTTTATCGTTGAGCTGACAAGACCGGTGAAGCTCAATATATTTGATGACCTTATGCAAAACTGTTTTAAATTAAATATCGGAACGCCACCGCCAACAGATGCCTCGTACCTGATAATTCTTTTATTTTCTAATGCGGAATCCATTATATCATGCCAGTGCAGTGCCAGCGGTGCCTTGTTCGCTGTTACTATATCCTTTTTATGCTCAAATGCGTTTATATATAGATTTTTACCCCTTAAGCCGTCGCTGGTTGCAGGTGAGACATCAACTATAACATCTGAATCTATATTAAAGATCTCATCCATTTTTATAATTTCATAGCCAGCCTCGCTTAACTTTTTATTTTTTTTGTAATCTATTAACTTTTCAGGATCAAGGCCGTCTTTATTATATATCGTTATCTTTGAATCGCTTGCACTTACAATCTTTATATCATTTTTATACTTGTTTTTTATTATATCAAGCACTGAGAGACCTATATGTCCAAGGCCAATTATTGATACCTTCATCGTTGATCATCATTAATTATTTAATAAATTTTTTTTAATTATATTAATGCCTTGTACCTTTTTAATGATACCTCGTATATATCACCCTGCGACCCAAGGTAGTTTAGTATTTCATCTACCTTTTCCTGCGGTATCTTTGCATTTCTTGCGGCCACTACAATATCATCGTAGCGGCAGCCGCTCCCATCATCGTTATTTTTAATATAATCGAGGATCACATCGTAATAGTTCTGTGATTCCTGTGAAACGTTATTCTCAAAGTTTATGCTTGAGATCATTTGAAGATAACCATTAAAATCATAGCTGTTATAATACTTTTTTGCCCTCATTGCTGATTCGGATTCGTCCTTTGAATAACCAAGGCTTATAAGGATATCTGTACTAACATCATCTTTAAAGGCCTCTCTTATTGCCATTAATTTCCTTCTTGATATGTAAAGTGTTCTATACCCCCAGAATCTTCTCTCATTATCAGATATAATTGATATTAACTCAGGCACAACTGAGAAGTAAAAGATGTTCTCATTGTTTTTAAAATAGCTTATCTTTCCCATTGCAGATAAAACGTCGCCAGTGTTTATATTATCCAGTGTTTGATTTACATCTTCATGATAATCGTTTTTAAACGATGTTAAATAAAATGATCCAAGGCCATCAGATACTGTTACCTTTATCATCTTATCGTCACTGTTCTTGTACGTTACAGATCCAGCAAAAAATATTCTTCTAATTCTTGACCCAAGTGGCGTTATAATGTATTTATCATCCTGCTCATCAATAACTGCAGAATCCTTTAACTCCTTTGAAAAGATCCAGTAAGACCTCTCTCTTTTAGGAAAGTTCATTTTCCATCTCCACCATTTCAGTTTTTATTTCTTCCTGGGTAATATCATTTATGGAAACAACCTGGAAATCTAGACCATCATCCTTTTTTATAAAGTTGCCCGTGAACTTAAACGCATGGCCGTATAACCTTTTATCCATATCCTTGTAAATTACCTGGGCCTTTTTGGCTATTTCGTTTTCCTTTATATTTAACAGTGGAAGTATGGCATTTGCCCCTGCTATGGCCCTTACAAAGCCTGTTCCATCATCTATGGTAAAATATGCGAATATATCAAGATTTATCTTTGCATCTGGATGGTCAGGGCATGTATTTAAAGATATTACTTTATTGCAAATGGAGCATCTTTTTATTATTCCACTCTTCTCACCGAAGGTTATGACAAATCCCATTATGCTGATACCGCCTATTGGATTCTTTATATCAAATATCTTATAGTTCCTTTCAAGGTTCATCTCAGAGTCTATCTCAGTTACAACACTTTTGTTGCTTACTGTTACCTCTATCCTGTTTGAGTATATTGATACCCTGGCGCCTTCTATTCTGTAGAATTTATCGTTATCAAGCGGAACACCAAAGGATGAAAACCTAACCTTACCGGTATCGTCCTCTATATAACCTGAGTATATTGTTCCGATTTTATCGTTGCTCCTTGATGTTACATTTGTTACCTTTCCTGATATTGTCACAAAAGGAATCACAGGGTTTAGATCCTTTATCTTTACCTCCTTGTATGTATTTTTGATGTAAATGTCCTCTCCAGGCTTGACCATGATCTCTGTTCTTGAATCAAAGTAAAGCCTGAATTTTCCATGGTATTCCCTTAAATGCGCGTACTTTACCTCTATAACATCACCGGATTTTATTACCTCGGGAAATTCCCATGCGGTGAATGGTATTACGCCTGTTTCATCTCCAACAAGTCCATAATAATATATCTTTGATTTGCCATCTGATTTTATCTCCCTCTTATCAACGGAAAGCACCTTTAGCTTAATCGAAACATTATTATTTTCACTATTAAGATCAGATATGTTCATAATAATCACTGGTACATGCTGCTTGGTGGCTTATTTGAATCAAGCACCTCACTTATTAACTTTTCGGCATCCTCATCCCTTATGCCTGTGGTTTTAACAAGATAATCCTTTATCTCATCACGGCTTTTTCCGCTTTCAAACATGTTTTTTATGAGCATTGCCATTCTTTCAATTATCTGTGCATTGAATTCTTCCTGCAGGTTTAGAGCCTGAACCATCAAATAAAAGGCGCTTAATATCGTGTTTAACCCTATGTTCATTACGTCCTTTGTTAAATTTTCGTCTGTAAAATCAACCCTTGAAACAATTTCTTCATTAATGCCGTCAAGCATGAATTTTACAAGTTCAACACGCTTGTTTAATATTAACAATATTCTGTATATTTTTAATCTTTCATTGTTATCAATTGTTGCCGTTTCTATGCCGGTTCTGACTATTAATGATACTGTATTATCGCTTATTGTAACGAAAAGTGCAAAAGGTATCTTATCACTCTGTAATATTATATAATTTCCAGTATCTGTGAGATTCCATTTTAGATCTATTAAAGTCTTTGCATCATCACTTCCATTTTTAAACCACTGAACAATCTCATCTTTGGTTACCATAGAAAACAATTGGTTTTAACTATTTTAATTATACTATTTTGTATTTTATATTATATAATATTCATCATTGTAGTTATAAAGATCTATTGAATCTTTGCTGATAATGCCCTTTACGGTTATGATGTTAAAGTTCTTTTCATCCATTAGCTCCGTTTCCAAGCCATTGTTTGATATGACAATAAACCTTCTTTTCTCAGGTTTTCTAATTACATCAAAGTTTGATGAAAAGAAAGTTTTCTCATCCATTGTTACATCCTTCTTTATTGATAGATCGATTATATTTATATTTCCGGGCTCAACGGATTTAACCATGTAGTTTTTGCCCCTGCCAAATATTATTGAGCCAGGGTCCAAATCGAACATCCTTATTAAATGCGTGTATCTAAATATATCAATTCCATCCTTTTTGCCTGCCAGTGATTTTGTCACCCTTGTATTAATAAAGTATTTTGAATCCAAATCCTTAATTATTTTTATTGCGTCCTCCTTTTTACCAAGATATATATCTATGCCCTCTTTTAGGTTTGCAATCTTTGATATAAATGAATTTGGATCCTGCCTGTTATACCTTTTAACATCATCCACGATTATGTTCCTGGCATCATCTATTAAATATGATCTCTCCCTTGAAAATGTTCTTAGCTGTATTATAGCTTCATAGTATGATCCTGTGAGCTTATTGCAAACAGGGCAGCTCTCCTTTGATATTTCTAGTGGTATGTTTAAAGTTTTTTCTATACCGTCACTGAATTTTAATGTTAAATTTATATTATTGTCCATTGAATAATTATAAATTTCTTCTATATCCTTGTTTTTCTTTTTCAAAATTCTTGAAACATGATTGAATAGTTCATTCTCTGGATTATTATAGTACCATCTCTTATTGATTTTAATGGCGCCGCATTTAGGGCATTCCGTGATGTTTACTTTATCATATGAAACATTTTTCAAATTGGCAAGGCAATCAATGCATATGCCATTTTCATATGCCTCATTGATGCCGCACACTATACACTTCATTACTATAAAATATCATTTAAATATAATAGTTTTATCTTATTATTTTATTTATCTCGTTTAAATCATAAATGCATTTATTCATATCACATAACTGGTTTTCATCTGATATCTGCAAAAGCCTTGATGGTACGTATTTTTTTATGATATCATCAATAAATTTTTCGTCTCCCTTTATGTTATAGCTGTACCTGTAATATATTAATGAACTAACTATTGCAGAGGCAAATCCTGGGTTATTTTTTATTATATATCCAACAGAATTTACAGCTTTTTCGAATATATCAAGCTTATTATTAATAAATGATAATAATATTATATTCTGAAGCTCTGCTGATAATCCTGATGGAATGGCGCTATCATAGTATTCCTTCATTTTTAGGTCACTCACTGAATTAAAAAAGCCTGAACCATCGTAAAAAAGCTCTATGCATTTTTTGTTTAATTCAATGGCATTTTTGATGTATTTATCATCATGCGTTATATTATATAGCTCTATTAAACCTGAAACAAAAAAAGCGTAATCATCAAAGTTCGCCTCAGGTCCAAGACCATTCATATAGCTATGGTATAATTTATCATTTTGATTCATCTCATAAAGCATAAAATCTGCCGCAGACCTTGCCATATCAAGCATCTTATCGTACTTAAATACGGAGTAGGCATAGCTAAATGCCTTTATTGCCATGCCGTTTACATCACATAGTATCTTTTTATCCTTGAATGGAGATCCAGATCTTTCGTCATTCAATTTTTTAAGTATATTTTTATTTCTTTGATTTAACTTATCCTCGGATTTTACATATAATATATTTCTTCCTGATAAACCATCCGACATAAAATTGCCACCAGGTTTTATGTTAAAATCCTCTATAAATTCATCATCTGCAAATTTTATTATATCATTGTAATCCCATGTATAATAATATCCTTCCATGTTTTTATAATCCGCATCAATTGATGTATAAAATGCATCACCAAAGAATTCTTTTTTTACAAAATCGGTTATCTCGTAAACTGTATCCATAAATAATTTTTTACCCGTTAACTGGTATGCCTGTGTGTACGCCAGAACTGCAAGAGCCTGGTCATACATCATCTTCTCAAAGTGAGGCACTATCCACATTGAATCTGTTGAATACCTGTGAAAGCCACCGCCAACATGATCGTATATGCCGCCAAGCCTCATCTCAGTTAATGTTTTTACTGCCATGTGTATATCCCCATGGAAGTACCTGTGATAAAGCATGATAAATATCAATTTATGGAACTCTGGAAACTTTGGTGCCGATCCAAAACCACCCGATTCTATATCAAAGGTTCTCTTTAGCGCATAAAATGTGTTTTCAATGGCCTCATCGTAATTAATAATCTCAGGTTTAATCTCATTTTTAATTGCCTCCATGGCCTTGCTTGAATTTTGAAGCAACTCATCCCTTTTATTATTCCAAAGGTATTGGATTGTATCGCAGAGATCCAGCATGCCTATCATATTATTTCTTGTTTCCCTTGGTATGTATGTAAACGCAAACAATGGTTTCATATCAGGTGATAATATGAAGTTTAACGGCCATCCTGCCTGACCCGTCATTAACTGTGACAGAGTTATATAATACTTATCCACCTCCGG
>JAKAYN010000054.1 GCA_021826785.1 Thermoplasmata archaeon
TAAAACGTATTCTGGTTTATTATTTTTTATGTAATCACATGTATATTCTATAAGTCCGTATAAATCCGATCTTAAATATATGTACTCATGGCATGCCATATTTTTTATCTCTTCCGGAGCGATATTCCCTATAAAAACTATCCTTGAATTCCCCATTGTTGCCATCTTTGATGCTATCTCCATTGATGTGTTTTTATCATCTATTGCAAGGCCAAGAGATATTGAATTGCCTGGATCTCCAAGAGGCTTCATATCAATTTTTCTGTGTTTCCCATTAAAGCCATTTATTATTGAAATAAAATCATCGAAGCCAATAAATTTGTTATTCCTTTTTATTGATGCCTGAAAAGTGTTTGTAACAACCGTTAATGAATCTGAACCTGATATATTTTTTATATCGTTTGATGTTACAACTTTTATTTTGTTTTCCACTTTTATATCCATTGGCTGTCTTGCCTTGTTTATCTTTTCACTTACAGATATAATTACTGGCATTTTTATTTTATATTTTGATATTCCGTAGTCTTCATCGCGATTTACATAAACATCATTGTTTTCTATATCTATCTTAGATACAGATGATATAAAATTATAACCTGCCATGTATGCAGTCTCGGGAGGGACCTGCGATGTCTCACCATCAAGTGAGTATTTTCCAGTTAGAACCATATCCGGTTTGATGGTTTTTATAAATTCTGATAAAATTTTTGATGTGGCCCATGTGTCAGAACCGCCAAATTTTCTATCAGATATTAAATAACCGGATTTTATGCCCATTTTTATTGCCTCTTCAAGAACGGCTATCGACTGTGGCGGCCCCATAGTTGCAACTGCAGTCTCAAAATTGTATCTTTCGGATAATCTTAATGCCTCCTCAACGGCCTTTTTGTCAAATGAGTTCATAAGAAGCTTTACATTTTCCCTTACTATCCTCTTTGTTTTTTCGTCAAATTTTATCTCGTTAACGTCCGGAACCTGCTTTATCAATACCAGTATCATGGTATATCAACCATAACCCTTTTGTTATCTAAAAATACACTGTACATTTTTAAATTGTTTATTTTTTCATCGTCACCCTCTGGCCCGCTCCTAACATTGCCGGTTTTAATTTCAAATGATGCAAAATGATTTGGGCAGACGATGCAATCATCCTCTATAAAACCCTCTGAAAGATCATATTTTTCATGTGTGCAGTACGGTTCATATGCATAGATTTTATCCCCATCCCTGTATAAAAGCAGCTCAGTATTTCCAGCAGAGACCTTTTTTAATTTTTTGTCTTCAAGGTCATCAATATTCAAAACTTCATAAATCATAAAAAATAATCCCAATATAATTATAATATTTTTCTATCAAAGATTTTAAAATTTATTTTTTTAAGTTCTTGATGAATTCATCAATGCTGATTTTTACCTGCTCCTGCGTGTTAAGATCCTTTAATGATATGCTTTTTGATGAAAGCTCCTTATCGCCTATTATAATAAGAAAATCACATTTATTACCCTCGGCATACTTTATTAATGACTGCATTTTTCTGTTGTTTACCTCAGATATTGCAATGTTACCCGATTTTCTTATATCATTTAGTATTCTTATATGCGCACTTGGGTTAGATGATATGTTTACAACATAGTACTTCTTTTTATTATTTTTATAATTCCACAGATTGCTCCTTCTTAATAATAATTCTATGACTGCGTCACCTATTGCGAAACCGACGGCCGGTATTGACTCATCGATAAAGAGTTTTGACAGATCATTGTACCTGCCACCACCAAGTATCGCCCTGAGCTCACCTGCCGTATCAAATGCCTCAAAGACTATTCCGGTGTAATATGAAAGTCCCCTAACAACAGAAAAATCAAAGTTTAATTTACTGTTTGTGTAATTTGAAACGAGCAAAAATGTGTCCTTAAGCCTTTTTAGTCTATCCTTTATCTCAGGCCCGTATTCTTTAAATATATTATCTATGTCGTTTATACCAATTTTATTCTTTAATAATGATACTAGCCTTTCAATGCTGTTATTATCAATTCCTGAGATTAAAAGCCTTTCCTTAAAATCGTTTAAATCGACCTTCTTAAATTTATCTATTATCGGAAACATTTCAACAGGATTATTAACACCAAGTTCCTTAAGTATTAACTCCATTAAATATCTATCATTTATATTTATTTCATACTGGCCTGAAAGACCAAGGCTGTCCAGTATTGTTGCCGCAAGGCCTATTACCTCGGCATCAGCCTCATAGGAATCCGAACCGAACATATCGGCATTGAACTGTATGTGCTCCCTATACCTTCCCTCCTGCGGCTCCTCGTATCTCCATACCTTTGGTATTGAGAACCATCTTACTGGAAACTTAATATCCTTTCTTGATGTTAGCATTCTCATAGTTGATGGCGTTGCCTCTGGTATCATTGTAACCTCCCTGCCACCCTTGTCTGTAAATGAAAATGTTTGCTCTAAAAGCTCTGTTCCAGATTTCAATCGGTAAAGATCCATCGATTCAAGGGCAGGGAAGTCTATCATGCGATATCCAAATGATATGGCTGTTTCCATCATTTTTTTTATAAAATCATAGCGTATTTCCATATCATCAGGGTAGTGATCCCTGAAGCCCTTCAATCTTTCTATCCTCATGAAATCACTGCTCTGTTACAACCGAAAAGATCTTTTTCTCCATCTCTGGATCTATTTCATCAATTCTATGCGCATAGTGAAAATGTGTTCTTATCCTTGGTAGCAGATCTTCCTTAACACTGGCATGATGTTCAAACGAGCAGTCCCATCCAAGATCACGGCATTTAAAATAGTACATGATAGCTGATCTTTATTTAATATAAAAGTGTTTCATGATTAATTGTTTATCTAAAAAACTGAAAAAATGTTTTTGAGCGGACAATATATATTTATAAAATGTATTTATAACAAATATTTGGGATATAATGATAAAACGATCAAGGGTTATTTCATATCTTGTGATCACAATTATAAGCGTAATTGTATTATTTGCGCTGCTTTTAATATTACAGTTTGTCCTTCATAACCAGTTTGCAAATGAGTACCACCTGGTTTTTTATGGTATATTAATAGCGGTTGCCGGTGTATTAATAACAAACTTTGCAGCGGACATGCTTTCAAGAACAACAAAGAACCTGGCAGGCCAGTCAACGGCTGGAACAATGAACTTTACAATAAAACTAATAGGATACATAATAACGGCTGTTGTTTTCTTTTCAATATTAAAGATTGATATTGGTGCAGCACTGGCAGCCGGTGGTTTTGCAGGCCTTGTCCTTGGCCTTGCATCTCAGGATGTCCTTTCAAATATATTTGGCGGCATAGCCATTGTTGGCTCAAGACCATTCAAGGTTGGTGATCGCGTAACCGTGTCAACATGGCAGTATGGTCTTGATGCACCGGCATATCCACCAAAATTCTATTCAAATGATTTTTTAATACCTGGATACACAGGTATTGTAACAAACATATCATTAATGTACACATCACTGTTAACAGATGATAATGTACCTTTAAAGATACCTAATAGTATAATGATACAATCTGCAATATTCATACATGGTGTAAATGAGTCCAGACTGGTTAGAACGAAATTTGAGGTATCAAAGGATATTGATCCAGATGTTTTTATACCAAAAGTATATAATGCATTAAAGCCACTTGATTTTATAAAGGGCAAACTTCAGGTTAGGATCTATGAAACAACATTTACAAGTTATGTAATCGTTGTCGAGGCGCTATGTAAGGGAGCTTATGAGGAGCCACCAAGAAGCGAAATATTAAAGATACTTATAAAACTCTCAAAAAGTATGCCAAAAAATTAAGTTAGTCTTGCAAAAATTTATATTCATTGTAAGATTTTAGCACCAAATGGACACAGCCTTCATACTTATAAGCATAATTCCAGGAAAGGAGTACGAGGTATATCAGAAGATTTCATCATTAAAGGGAATTACTGAGGTGCATCCATTACTAGGTGAATACGATATGATAGCAAAGCTTGCCGTTTATGAAGACATAGGAAAATACGTTATAGATAATATAAGGACGATACCCGGTGTTATAGATACAAAAACACTGATTGAGATAAAATTATAAGGTGTTAACATGTTTCACTGGAACTGGTTGGTATTTGTGTTAGTTTTGCTTGCACTGTTTGCGCTTTCCATGATCATTCTTGGAATGCTAACATCGTACTTTGGATCTGGAAAGAGCCGTGCAGTTGGTGTTATTCTGCTTATTATAGGCATAATATTTGGTCTATTTGTTATCTTTGGATCATACAGGTTTTTCCACGTTAGCTTCGTTTACTCGGTGCTTGAGCCAACTGTATTTTACCTAATTGCATCAATAATAGGTATACTTATAGCTCTGCTTATCTTCCTTGGTGCAATTATGAAGACATAAAATAAATATAATATTCATTTATTATTTTTTATGATAGATCCAGAAAAATTTATAAAAGATTCAATTTTATTTATAGAGAAAAATGTTAAAAAGGGCATACTTGCATGCTCTGGCGGCCAGGATAGCACACTTCTTGCTGTAATATCATCAATGTCAAATGCAGACATATTAACAGTTTTCATAGATACCGGTTTGCTAAGAATTAATGATAGGGAAAGAATAAAGGAAATATTTTCAAAATACAATGTCAATGGAAAGATCATAGATAAATCATCTCTTTTTATCTCAAGGTTAAAAAATATCGTAGATCCTGAGGAAAAAAGGAAGATCATAGGAAAAACGTTCATAGAGGTATTTGAGGAGGAGGCTTTAAAATATGGCGCTGAATCATTAATCCAGGGAACGATTGCACCTGACTGGATAGAAAGTGGTGGTGGTTCAAGAGATGTTATAAAAAGCCACCATAACGTTGGCGGTCTGCCGGAAAAAATGAATTTAAAATTGGTTGAACCACTGAGAGACCTTTACAAGGATGAGGTAAGAGAGGTATCGAAATACCTTGGTTTGCCTGAGGTACAGCCTTTCCCAGGCCCTGGACTTGCAATAAGAATCATAGGCGAGGTAACATATGAAAAACTGGATATATTAAGAAGGGCAACGGCCATTGTTGAGGAGGAGGCCTCAAAAATGACTGAGAAACCCTGGCAGTACTTTCCTGTTCTATTACCTGTAAGAAGCACCGGTATACATGGCGATCAGAGAACTTACGGTCTTACCATTGCCATTAGATTTATAGATACCATTGATGGCATGTCAGGAACGTTTTCAAGACCTGATTGGTCAATATTGGAAAACATATCAAACAGGATAACTGACGAAATAACAGACATAAACAGGGTTGTCTATGATATAACAAGCAAACCACCTGCAACAATAGAATGGGAATAAGAAATAAAACAATTATATAATAATAAATAATTACATAAAAAGGTTAAAAAGTGATATCATGATGGAAGAAGAGTTATTAATACCAGAGGATGAATACCAGAAATCAGGCATTCATATAGGCACACAGATTAAATCAAAGGATATGGATCCATACATATTCAAGATAAGAAACGATGGCCTTTACATACTTGATATAAAGAAGACAAACCATGCACTTATAATAGCTGGTAAGATGCTTGCGAGGTACAAACCTGAGCAGATACTTGCAATT
>JAKAYN010000055.1 GCA_021826785.1 Thermoplasmata archaeon
GATCTTGCCAGGGAGGCTGCGCAGAAAATAAAAGAGGCTACTCATGTACACGCAGAGGGTATCGAGCTAGAAGAATTCAACCATGGATGCACATCCGTTATAGATGAAAACTCACTTTTAATAATAATAAATAATAGAACGGTTAATAAAAGAACAGAGGACATTGTAAAGGCATGCAAGGTTCTTGGTACAAAAACCATTGTAATACGTGGTAATGGTGATTTTTCAATAGACCTCGAGGAATCAAATGATGAATACATTGAACCTTTTACAAACATGGCAGTGCTTTATTATATAGCATATTACCTGGCAATTGCAAAGAAAGTAAATCCAGATCTATTAAGATTTGACGAAAAAAAATACAGACAATTTGATGATATAATATTCCCACCAGGAGCACATTAAATTACGTTATGGTTTTTGTTAACCATGTTAATAAACACTTTTAAAAGTTATCATTTCGTTGATGCTTAAACTTCCTGGTATAAAATACGCTTTATCAAATGCCTCATGTATTTCTTTTATTTTTACATCCATATTAAGAATCTTTATAATAAATATTCAATCTTTATTGATAAAATCTTTAAGTTAATGGTTGTTTAATATTTATTAATAATGCAAAGATTTTAACCTAAATTTTATAGAACTTTATGCCAGTTTTTATTATAATAGACCGTAAATTAATATTTTTATACGTATTTTAATAATAAATATATATTAATAACTGCTAATCAATCAATGTTAAGCGGAGATAAAACAAGGTTTGCAGGCATGCTTGCCGGTAAAAATATTATTATTGCCACATCTGCAAGCATATCAATATATAGAATACCGGATCTTATAAGAGATCTTAGAAGGGAAGGTGCCGATGTTACAGTTGCAATGAGTAAAGCCTCACAGGATATGGTAAGCCCCGAGGTAATGAAATGGGCCTCCGGCCACGATGTTGTAACCGATATAACAGGAAACATAGAGCATATAACATTGTTTAAAGAGGATACATTATTGCTGCTTGCACCCGCAACATACGATTCAATAGGCAAGATGGCAAACGGCATTGCAGATAATATACCATCTCTTTTCTTTTCATATGCATTAAATGCAACTGGTAAAATAGTAATAGTTCCGGCAATGCACAGGCACATGATGGAGAATAAAATAAATCTGGAAAACATAGAAAAGCTTAAAAGCCTTGGCTGTATGATAGTTGAACCTGAATACGATGAGGAAAAGGCCAAGATAGCAGACAATGATAGAATAATAGATTATATATGCCGTTCATTTTATGGTGATAAATTAAAAAACAAGAATATATTAATAATAGGTGGAAAGTCTGAGCTTTCAATAGATCCTGTTCGCGTTATGACGAATAAATCAACGGGTTACACAGGATACTGGCTTGCAAGGATGGCCTTCAGGCTTGGCGCATCACAGGTTGTCTACGTTGGAAATTCAAATTATAGGATACCGAAATATGTGAATTTTATAGAAAAAACTGATCTAAGGCAGATCATCATTGAGGTTAACACCGTTATAAATGTTTACAAATTTGATATAATAATAATGTGCATGGCGATACTTGACTTTGATATAAAAGAGGAAAAAGATAAAATATCAAGCAATGAAAAGCATGTAATTGAGCTTGAGCCAAGGAACAAACTCAGAGATAGAATAAGGCAGATGTCGCCAGGATCAATACTTGTGCTCTTTGAACTTGAAGGAGATCTAAAATACAATGATGAAAAATTTAAGAACTCAAGACCTGATATTGTAATAGTTAATTCATACAGAAACAATGCCTTTGGTGAATCTTCCCAGGAGTATTTAATAGTTTCAGGCGATAACACCGAAAATATAAATGATGAAAAAAGCAATATATCAAGATTGATACTTGAAAAAGCAGCATCAATTAAAAAAAGCTCTGAATTTATTATATAATTTTATTTATTATTGATGAAACCTCCATTGGATTTGTTATCTGTGGCGTGTGCCCTGAATCTAGTACATAAATTTCGCTGTTTTTTATATGATTTTTATACTCATAGCCCTTTGATAATGGTATTGTATCATCTTTATTACCCCAGATTATAACTGTCCTGCATTTTAGCCTCTCAAGTTCGTTTAAATTTATCTTTTGTGATGGATTTCCATTGTTTTTGGCTATTCTTATTAATGCCTCTCTGTTTTTGTAGTTCCTCACCTTCATGATCTCGTCAACGACTTCATTGATTCTGCCCTCCTCTGCAAAGGTTCTGTTAGTGCCAGCGCTGTCTATTAATATTAACGTTTTTGGTTCCATTACATTCATGGCATAATCAAGGGCTATCCAGCCACCATATGAATTTCCGCCTATTATTATATCATCAAGGTTTAATGAATTTACCATATCGCTTATTGCAAGCGCCTGCTGGTGAATAGTGTATTCTATATCAGGTTTGTCCGAATGACCATGGCCCAAAAGATCCGGGAAAATAACCTTAAAATCACTATTAAGGTACGGCTCTATCCTTAAAAATGTATTGCCGGTTCCGCCAAAGCCATGCATTAAGATTAATGGTATCTTTCCATCTCTTATTAAATATGATATCCTGCCAAACCTTGTGTTTGAGTACATTCGAATCATGATTTCGCCCTCTCGGCAATCTTCATGGCCTCATCGAAGTTTTCAAGTTCCATGGCCATGTCAGATGCTGAGTCGTATATATACGATAATGATTTTTTAAACTCGGTTTTATCTTTCTTCGTTTTTATCGTTTCAAGTATCTTATCTATTTTATCCATGGCCTTGTATGCTGCGTCCATTGCAGCATTTATGTCTTTATTTCTTAATATGTTTATTTCACCAAGTGCGGCCTCAAAGTAGTTATCCCAGTCCATTGATTTATCTGATATCTCCATGACATTTTTGTATATATTTAATGCCTCATCAGGATTCCTTGTTGCCTCTGCCTTTGCATTAAGCGCCATGGCCTTTAACTGCACATCGTTTATTTCCTCTGCAATCTTATATGCCTCATCTATATACTTTATAGCTTCATCTATATTAGAATCCAAATATATAAATCCTAGATTCATTAAATCCAGTACCTTTAATTCTGTTTCCCCTGTTTTTTCATGCTCTTTAAGTGCCTCCATGGCGTATTTAACAGGATTTTCTATGTTTTTATGGTCAAGTGCAAGATAGGCCTGTGAAAGTTTATAGCAAAGCTCTGCCTTTTCAGATCCTGGCGGTATGGTTTTGTATGCCTCTGAGTATTCCCTTATTGCGTCCATATACTTTTCCTTATCCATTAACTTATCGCCGTTACTTATATACATTTCATAATCATCCATTTAATCACCCTTTAATATTTCCCTGGCCCTGGTTATTGATATCTTATTTTCCTCTATCATTATTTTCGATATTCTATCTATATCATCACCTGTTGCACCGGCAGCAATGGCAACGTTCCTTGCATGAAGCTTCATATGCCCTTTCTGTATACCCTCGTCCGCAAGTGCCCTTAGTGCGGCAAAGTTCTGGGCCAAGCCTACAGAGGCAAGGACACATGAAAACTCTCTTGCATTTTCTATGTTTAATATCCTCATTGCTATTTTTGATATTTCTGAGCTGCCAGTTGTGCCTCCAATGGTTCCAACTGCAACAGGAATCTCTATGCTTCCAACAAGGTCACCGTTTTCATTTTTATAGTATCTTGTTAATGGTTTATAGCCATTTAACGATGCATATGCATGTGCATTAGCCTCCTGGGCCCTAAAATCATTTAACGTTGCCAGTAAAACGGCATCAATGCCATTCATTATGCCCTTATTATGAGTTGTTGCCCTGAAAACATCATGCTCTGCAAATTTATATGCATATATAATGTTTTCAACGGTTTCTTTACCTATTAAACCTGCCGGGAAAACAGCCCTTGCGTATGCCATTCTCAATGGTGTTAGATTGCTCATTATTCTTAAAATTACGCGTGCATTTGTTATTTCCTCTATAAACGGTGCTATGTACTCACACATTGTATTTATTATGTTAGCACCCATGGCCTCCTGAACATCTACCTTTAAATAAATTATCATCATATCCTCGAAATTTTTTATTTCAAGGTCTATTGCACCTGCGCCGAGCCTTTTTAATGTGTTGCTCCTTGTGTTTGCCATATCAAGTATATTTTTTTTGTTTTTCATTATGTTTATTCTTGCTAATTCTGGATCCTTAACATCAACAAGCTGTATCTGGCCATACATGATTGGCTCACTGGCGTATGCAGTGAAGCCACCAGCAGATCTTGCTATTCTCGCACCGTTTGAGCATGCAGCAACCACCGATGGTTCCTCTATTGCCATTGGTATAAGATAATTTTTTCCATTAATAACAAAATTTGTGGCTATTCCAAGAGGAATATATATCCTTGAAACAACATTTTCTATAATATGATCTGCTGTTTCCATCGGCATTACCCAGGATTTTAGCTTTTCCATTTCATCATCTGTTAAATTTGAAAATTCCTTCAATTTATCAAGTCTTTCATTTATACTCATTTTATGAAAGTTATGTATGTTTGATTCCATTAATTGAGTATAGCATATTTTATTAATAATTTTCTTTTATTAAATTATCTTTAAATCGTTATAATGTTTTATTGGTTCCAGAAATATTTTTGTTGTTAATTTTTAACTTATAATAATTCAAAGGCATTAAATGGCTTGTATAATAAATATAAGAATTCATGCTTATTAAATTTACATTCAGCAAATTTAATTATAAATAACGTTTTAGATATTGAACTAGCATGATTAACAAAAAGAATGAAAAAACACCATTTATTGAGCGAAAGCACGGATATCTGGTTTTAAAATTTGAAAATTTAATTGACGGAATAGTTATATCAAGGATCAATAGATTTCTTGTAAAGTGCCTTGTAAACGATAATGAGATTTATGCACACCTTCATGACCCAGGAAGATTAAATGAGATTATATACCCTGGAAATACGATAAAATTAAGACCTGTGGAAAACGGAAAATATAGATATGCTGTTACCTTTGGATACGATGGTTTTAACTACACATTGAACGATGCCAGATTTCACTCGATGATAGCATCAAAATTTTTAAGGCCAGGTTACAGAAAAGAATATAAATATATGGATTCTAGAATTGATTTCCTTCTTGATAATTATTTAATAGAGGTAAAATCATGCACGCTGGTTGAATCCAAAATGGCAATGTTCCCTGATGCCGTAACCTTAAGAGGGAAACATCATTTGGAATTACTATCAAAATCGATAAATGATGGTTATAAGCCATACATTATGTTTTTAATATTTAATCAAAGGGCAGAATGCTTTGTTCCAAATTTTAACAGAGACCCAAAATTTTCAGAGACTTTTTATAAGGCAATTGATAGCGGTGTCGTACCAAGGTTCCTAGTCTTTTACATAAATAATGGATCTGTTTATTTTGATAAGGAGATAAAACTATGTAACATTTAATAACTTGAAATGTTATGTAAAAAAAGAATCATATTAATAAACGTTATAAAT
>JAKAYN010000056.1 GCA_021826785.1 Thermoplasmata archaeon
GTACTCATCGATGATATACAAAATTCTTGGTGATGTACCTTTCTACTCTTTTGGTATAAGAAGAATGAATCCTGCAATAGCACCAATGATAGACAGATCTGCATACATAGGTGGTGCGGCTGGTGTTTCTGGAATCCTAGGTGCCATTAAAATTGGGAAGAAACCCGTTGGTACAATGCCACATGCACTTTCAATTATACTTGGTGATGATGATGCATGGAGATATGTTTACAATAACAGTGATGTAAAAACGGTTTTAATAGATACATTTATGGATGAAAAATTCGCAGCAATAAAAGTCGCAGAGGAATTTCCAGATATAGATTATATAAGGCTTGACACTCCAGCATCGAGGCGTGGCCATTTCAAGAACATTATAAGGGAGGTACGCTGGGAGCTTGATCTTAGGGGTCATAAAAATATAAAGATTATGGTATCTGGTGGTCTAAAACTTGAGGATCTTAAAGACCTTGTTGATGCGGGTGTATCTGCCTTTGGCATTGGTACATCAATAGCATCTGCCGAGCCTGTTGATTTTTCACTTGACATAGTTAATGTTAATGGAAATAATATAACAAAAAGGGGGAAATTCTCAGGCATTAAGGATGTTTACAAATGTCAGAATTGTGGAAATATATACGTTCTGCCAAGAGATATCACAGATAAATGCAAATGTGGCGGCAACTTAAAGAGCATAATGGTAAAGTACATTGAATCTGGGAATATAATATTTAACGATAATATAGAAAATATAAGGGCAAGATCCATTGAAAGTATAAAAAATCTTGATATAATTTAATAAAGATTTTAATTAAATCCAATATTTTAAATTTATTTAAAAATTTAATACAGTTATATCATAATTATAATGTGAATAATATCATCAATGTACAGGTTTAGAAATATTTATAAATAATATATTTCATAAATGCCATTATAATACTACTCAATAAATATTTATACAACATAGTTATAATAGTGATAATGAATGCCATACTAAAATTTATATTGCTGGCCCTGCCATACTTTTTTATGGTTCTGGGCGTGGGCATTTATATGCGTGTTAAACCAGAAATTTTTGGAATACCATTTTTTTATTGGTATCAGCTGGTTTGGATCTTTCTTGCCGCAATACTGACATACTCTGTTTATGCGATAGAATCGCACGAGAGGAGGGGCTCAAATGTTCACTAATTTGGATCTTGCGCTGTTCTTTATTATAATATTTATTGTGCTCTTTATTGGTTACATAGCATACTTCTGGAGAAAACCTGAGGATATACACAAGCACGGTGAGTGGAGCCTTGGTGGTAGAAGGTTTGGTACCGTTGTTGTATGGTTCCTGCTTGGTGGCGATCTTTACACTGCCTATACATTAATAGCTGTACCTGGTGCTGCCGCAACACCAGGCATTGGTGGTGGAGCATTTGCAATGTTTGCAATAACTTATGGTATAATGATATATCCTATAGTTTACGGTACAATGCCAAGGCTTTACAATGTCTCAAAGAAGCGTGGTTATATAACCGCTGCAGATTTCGTTAAAGACCGGTTTTCATCAAGGTTACTTGCACTTCTAATAGCATTAACAGGCGTTCTTGCAGAGCTACCATACATTGCACTGCAGATCACTGGAATAAAATACGTTCTTGCATCTCTGTCATTACCAATAACTTTAAGTTTAATCATAGCCTTCCTTCTGGTTGCAGGTTTTACATTCATAAGCGGTCTAAGAGGACCAGCACTCACGGCGATAATAAAGGATGCAATAATATGGACAGCGGTCATAGTTATAATTGTTTATATACCAATAAGACTCCATGGCTTTGGAAACATATTTTCAAAGGCTGCAGCAATAAGCCCGAACCTTCTTGATATATCACCGACAATAGATATAGGTTATGTATCATTGGCTCTTGGGTCCGCACTTGCATTGTTTTTATATCCACATGCTGTTACCGGAACATTGGGGTCAAAAGATGTTAGGACAATAAAAAGAAACGCTGCCCTGCTGCCATTATACAACGTTCTTCTAATGTTCGTTGCAATAATAGGTATAATGTCTGTTGTTTACTTCAATGCTTATCCAAAGGTGAGTAGCGAGGCTTTACCGCTTTTGGTGTTACATGTATTCCCGTCGGCGTTTACGGCCTTTGCATTTGCGGCGATAGTTGTTGGAAGTATAGTACCAGCATCAATAATGGCCCTTGCCTCGGCAAACCTTTTGACAAGAAATCTTTATCTTGAATATATAAATCCAAATGCATCAGAAAAGGCACAGACAAATCTATCAAGAGTCCTTGTTGTCGTTGTAATAGTTGCAGCACTTGCATTTTCACTTGTGCCTGCGGCATCAGGTGAGATTGTTTATTTACAAACAATAGGCGGTGCCATAATAATGCAGACATTGCCATCTGTTTATCTTGCACTGTTCACAAGAAAGCTTAATAAATATCCTGTTGGCATTGGCTGGCTAGCGGGCCTTGCAACAACAATGGTCTTGCTTTTAGATCTTCACTTTAAAACATCACTTTACAAGGGCTTCTTCTTTATGTACGTTGGTATAATAGCACTTTTAATAAATCTGGCAATCGTTGGCCTTGGCATGCTAATAATGGCAGCAATGCACAAAATAAAGGATGAAGGAATAATAGAAAACACTGAATTAATTAATGAAGAATAATATTTTTTAATAAAATATAATTTATAAAACATAATTTTTTTAAAGAAACATCTTAAATAATTATATATTATTAAGTATTAATGATAAAGATTACAATAGCCGTTGACGATGAAAAATATCTAAGGGCTATTGAACCCGATCTAAACGAAAACGGTAAAAGAACGAAAATATATCTTTCACAGGATAAAAAGATTGTAATCGAGGCACTGGATGTAAATGCTGCCAGAGCTGCAGTATCAACAATCGGAAGGGTATTAAACGTGGCGAGAAAAATTATGGAGGTGAATGTTTGGTAGAACCAAATTTAAGTGCATATATACAGAACCAGATAAAGCAGGCTCAGGACCTAGAATCGCAGATAGAGAGCATAGCATCTCAGAGGTACCAGTTGGATGTGCTTATAAGGGAGCTTGACAAAACAATAAAGGAATTAAAATCAATATCTGATAATACACCAGTCTACAAAAGCGTTGGTCCTGTCATGTATCTTGTTGATGATAAAAATAAGCTTATAAGCGATCTTGAGGAGCAGAAGGAGTTAAGCCAGATGAGAAGTAAAACGCTAGAAAACCAGCAGAAATCACTGGAGCAAAAGTACCGTGAGGTACAGGAATCATTGCAAAAAAAGTATCAGGAAGCCAGTAAAGGTGAAGGTAATTGATAGAGCTTAAGGATGTTCAGGGATTTAAACCTGAATATGCTATACCAATAAAGAGCGCCGGCATAAGATCTTTTAAAAAACGCATTAAATTAAATTATAATAACGAATCATTTGATTCATATGCAGACATATCAATATTCGTATCTTTAAATTCAGACAGGAAAGGCCTTGATATGTCAAGAACCATTGAAGCTGTTGGAACTTCATATAATTTAAATGACGTTGCATATGATATATATAATAACCTTTTTTCTAGAATAAACTATTCAAAAAATGGTTATGTAAAGGTTTCATTTGATTATTATTATAATAATAAACTGTATCCAATTTCGATAATAGCAGAGGGAAACGCAAGCGATATTAAAAAGTACGTTGAAACATCTGCCGAGGGTATGACCGTATGCCCATGCGCCATGGAAACGATAAAATCAATAATGTTATATGATTATAACATCTCATATGGTGATATAGGCATATCACATAATCAGAGGAACAAAGCTTATATAAAAATGCAGTACATTAATGATGCGCATATTGAAGAATTAATTGATATAATAGAATCATCATTCTCATATCCTGTATCAAGCCTGCTAAAGCGCTATGATGAGGGAAAAATGATTATAGAGGCACACAAAAAACCAAAATTTGTCGAGGACGTTGTAAGGGAAATATCATACAAGGCTGCATTTGTGGAGCCAGATAAAAACCTATACATAAACGTTAAATCCGAAAGTTTTGAAAGTATACATCCACATAATGCATATGCAGAAATCGAAGATTACACACAAAATATAAGAAGATACACCAAAAATGACTAGATTTTATAAAGATCCAAGATCCTTTTTCTTATATCAGATGAGCTTTTTATATCATCATCATATTTTGATATTCTAATAACCTTTGTTTTTAATCCGAGATTTTTACATCTACTCTCGATTTCGGCCTCATTGAAATGCTGGTCATATCCAAGTGTTATTATATCAGGTTTTACATCATAAACAGTCTTAAAGATATCATCGTTATGGCCTATTATAGCCTCATCAACCATTCTTAGCTGTGAAATCATAAATCTTCTTTGTTCCTCATTAAAAATAAGCCTTTTACCATGGCTTTTTGCCGTCCTATCTGTTGCTATTATTACTACAAGATAATCACCAAGCTTTTTTGATTCATTTAAATAATGTATGTGTCCTGGATGCAGTATATCGAAAACGCCTGTGGCCATAACCTTCATGTAAATATAATACAAAACACATTAAAGAGTTTTTAGTTTCAAAAGTCTTTTAATTAATGTATTAATTTATCATCCATGATAAAGGAGATAAATATTGATAAACCTGAAGATTCGAATGTGATCTTGGGATATTCACACTTTATAAAGACAGTCGAGGATTTAAGTGAAATTGTTGTTACAAGCGTACCAGGTTGCAAATTCGGGCTTGCGTTTTCGGAGGCATCAGGTGAAAGGCTTGTAAGGTTTGACGGCAATGATAAAGAGTTAATAGACATGGCCATAAAAAACATTATAAATTTAAAGAGTGGCCATACGTTTATAATAATTATAAGAAATGCATATCCAATAAACATGCTTAATGCCATAAAGATGTGCCAGGAGGTTGGAAGCATCTTTGCCGCAACGGCCAACCCATTAAGTGTTATAGTCTATGAAGGAAACAACGGCAATGGCATTCTGGGTGTTATCGATGGTTTTTCACCACTTGGCATAGAGGATGAAACGGCAAAAGAAAAAAGAAAAAAGCTTTTAAGAGATATTGGTTACAAGTCATAGGGCCCGTAGTGTAATGGATCATCATATAGGCCTCCGGAGCCTATGATCCGGGTTCGAATCCCGGCGGGCTCAATTATTTTTATATACTTATAATTTCAAACAATAAAATTTTAAGATATTAAAATAAAATATTAATTAAATCGTTTTAATATACATTAAATGAAATTAATAGGCTATTTTGGAGAGCCGGGATCATATACATCAATGGCGGCAAGACTCATGGTTAATGGTAAATATCAAAGCTATAGATCAATATCCGATATGGTTAATGCAATAGAAAGAAATCAAATTGAATTTGGAATACTGCCAATAGAAAATTCCATAGAGGGACAGGTTGGTCAGACATATGATGCATTATATTACAAAAATATCTATAT
>JAKAYN010000057.1 GCA_021826785.1 Thermoplasmata archaeon
CTAGAAATAGATGCAGATGAGGATATATTTCCAGACGAGTCCAGACTCAACGGTGAGCACTTAAAGCAGAGGCTGGATCTCAATGATTTAAAGTCAAAGATAGGTGAATAATATGGATGAGGAATGGACTCCAAGAACAGAATTGGGAAGGCTCGTTGCAAGTGGCGAGATAAAAACAATTAGCGAGGCTTTACACTCAAAGCTGCCATTAAAGGAATATCAAATCGTTGATTATCTGATTCCAGATCTTAAGGATGAGGTAATAAATATAGAAAGAGCACAGAGGATGACAGATTCTGGTAGAAGAATGAACTATTCAATAACCGCAGTTGTTGGAAACGGCAACGGTTATGTTGGTGTTGGCCGTGGCAAGGCAAAGGAGGCCGCTCCAGCAATAAAAAAGGCCATAGATAACGCCAAGCTTAATATAATTGAAATAAAAAGGGGCTGTGGTTCATGGGAATGCGGCTGCGGAAAGCCACACACACTGCCATTCCTTGTTACAGGTAAATCAGGGTCAGTCTCAGTAACATTAAAACCGGCCCCTCAAGGCGTCGGTCTCGCTGTCGGTGACGTTGTTAAGGTAATACTTAGAATGGCAGGTATAGACGATGCCTGGGGATTTGCATCCGGGCATACAAAGACAACGGTAAACTACGCTCTGGCAACGTTCGATGCCATGAAGAAGACAGTTTCTGTAAAGATAAATCCAAAGATAAATCTAAGCACACCAATATATGTAGGGGGTATAGGAAATGCTGGCAGTAATAAGGATTAGAGGCAGAACAGGTTTAAAACCTATCGTAAAAAAGACAACTGAACTATTAAATCTTAACAGGATAAATCATCTTGTTATAGTTAGGGAAACACCAGACTTCAAGGGTATGTTAAATACCGCAAAGGATTATTTAACATGGGGAGAAATCGATAAGGAGACACTGGAAATGCTCCTTGAAAAAAGGGCATTGCTGGTTGGTAGGAAGAAACTAAACAATGATAATATAAAAGACCTTGGATTTACATCGATATCTGAAATGGCGGATTCAATCATGTCAGGAAGGATGCTAAAGGACTTTGATGGTCTTGTTCCTGTTATAAGGTTAAATCCTCCAAGGGGTGGTTACGAATCAATACTTAAGCCATACAATGAAAAAGGTTCTTCAGGTTACCGTGGAAAGGATATAAATAAGCTTATTAGGAAAATGCTTGTACCGGGGGTTGATTTAAATGGTAAGAACCAGAACTAAGAAATTAAGAGGAGGACATTACGGTAGAGGTATGAAGGCAGGCCGTGGAAAGGGCAAAAAAGGCGGAAATGGTATGGCCGGCCTTGGAAAGCACAGATGGATCTGGCTTTTAAAGTATGATAGAGATCACTTTGGTGTTCATGGATTTAAAAGCCATTCAAAAAGTTATGAAAATCCAATAACACTTGAGGAATTATCTAATATATATGATAAATTAAAGGAAAAGGGCTTTGTTAAGGATGATCTAATAGATCTTGAAAGTGCTGGATATACTAAATTGCTTGGAACAGGCGATTTTAACATAAAGTCAAGGATAAAAATTGAAAGAGCCACCGAAAAGGCTATAAATAAGCTTTCAGTTCACGGTATAACGATAGAAAATGACGAATGAAATTGAAAGAAATAAGGGTATTGCAATTCCAATAATATTCGTCTTTGCACTTTACATACTTGCATTTTACTACTTTGATCATTACACAGGCTTTAAGCTATTCCTTGTTGCACTATTATCATCGCCGATATTTTTTATAGCATATCTTGTTTTCAGTTACAAAGGCCCAAAGAAATCAAAACTTTACGGACTTGAAAACCTTACCGCAAAGCTACCTGCCATAAAAAAGGCAAAGGGCCACGTTCCATTTAAGTATAAACTAATGTGGACAGGCCTTATAGTTATACTTTACTTTGCACTTACAAATATCTACATATACGGTTTAAATGTAAAGAATACTGTTGATGTTTTCGCAGCCTTTAGGGCCATATTTGCAGGTGCATCAGGTTCATTAATGGATCTAGGTATAGGACCTATAGTAACTGCAAGTATAGTCATGCAGCTTTTTGCAGGTGCAAAGATATTCAATCTTGATTTAACCAATCCAGATGATAAAGCAATATATCAGGGAGTTCAGAAGCTATTAGTCATAATAATGATATTTGTTGAGGCAATACCGCAGGCATTTGGATTTTTGGTGCCTGATGCATCACTTGTTTCAAATATAAATCATGTTGTACCCGGCTATGGCGAATTTCTAGCCCAGACAATAATAATATTGCAATTGTTCTTTGGATCGTACCTTGTATTTCTAATGGATGAGGTAGTCTCAAAGTACGGTATAGGCTCAGGTATATCGCTTTTCATAGCTGCTGATGTATCAGAACAGCTATTTATAGGAACATTTAACTGGCTGCCGTCAACAATCACATCACCATTATCATTATCAAACCCACCGGCAGGCGCCATACCAAAGGCGTTGTACCTATTCTGGATGGCCCCAGGCAGCTATCTAACAAACACCGGTATGGAACAAATAATGTTCGCACAGCCAAACCCGATGATAGCACTACTCGGAACAATACTGATATTCTTCATAGTTGCATACTTCCAGAGCAGTAAAATAGAGCTTCCAATTGCACATGAAAGGGTAAGGGGTGCAAGGGGTAGATATCCATTACAGCTATTATACGCATCAAATATACCTGTTATACTTGCAACAGCACTGCTTGCAAACATATCAATGTGGACATTACTATTCTGGAAGAGCCCGGTATTAAGCAAAATACCAATACTTGGGCATGATAAATTACTAGGTGCCTATCCGACTGCTGCACAGGCCAGTGCGCTCGGCATATCATCAACAACGCCAATTGGCGGCCTTGCTTATTATTTATACACACCAAACGGTCTCTCAGATTGGCTTTTCCCAATACTGCAACCAAGCGTTTCACAGAATGTACTGTTCGGGCACACACCTCTTGAGGAGGTTATACATGTAATAGCCTTCCTAGCATTCATGATCATATTCAGTATAATATTCGCAAAGTTCTGGATAGAAACTACAAACATGGGTGCTGGAGCTGTTGCAAAGCAGATACAGTCAAGCGGCATGCAGATACCAGGCTTCAGGCGCGATCCAAGGGTCATGGAGCGTGTGCTCAGCAAATACATACCGGCAATAACTGTATTCAGCGGTGCTGTCGTTGGACTTCTTGCGGCTGCAGCAGATCTCATAGGAACAGTTGGTGATACCAGCGGTACAGGTTTGCTGCTGGCTGTTGGTATAGTCATACAGTTCTACGAGGCTATGGGCAGAGAGCAGCTAATGGAAATGCATCCAATAATAAGGCAGTTCTTTGTAGGTGGATAAATGAGGGTTGTAATAGCAGGTGTTGCAGGCGTTGGAAAATCAACAGTGCTCGATATAGTTTCATCAAGATCAGGCTATACGGTAAAGAACTTTGGAACCGTTATGCTTGACCTTGCAATTTCATCAAACATGGTAAGCGATAGAGATGAAATAAGAAAATTGCCTGTTGAAAAGCAGATTGAACTCCAGCGGTCTGCATCTGAAACACTTGGAAGCATGGATAATATAATAATAGATACACACATGGCAATAAAGTCACCAAATGGTTATCTTCCAGGATTACCTGAATGGGTGCTTCGCAAATTAAACGTTTCATCATATTTTTTAATAGAGGCAGACCCAAAGGAAATTAAAAAAAGAAGGGATGAAGACCCAACAAGGCATAGAGACAATGATACAATAGAAGATATAGAGGAACACCAGATTGTTAACAGGCAGTTTGCAATATCATATGCTGTATTTTCAGGTGCCACTGTTAATTTTATAACAAACCCAACGGGCCATCCTGAGATAGCGGCAGAGCAGATTATAGGGAGGTTAGCATAATGGCAACAAGCACACCAGTGCAGGTTCAAAAGCAGATGCAGAAGATGATGCTGCTTAACTTTGTATTTATGTTTGCAGGCCTTGCGCTATTATTTATAATAAGTGATCCAGGTATAAGGAATCCGCTTGGCAAGGATCTAAACGTTGTTTTCATGCCATTGCTCGGCTTTAACTATGCATTTCCAATAATAACAATTGTTTTAACAGGTATAGTAATAGGATTATTAGCATCAATACCAAGATATTTCTTCACAGATTGGGTTAAGATGGGAAAGGCACAGATGGTATCAAAGGCATACAGCAAGGCCATGAGAGAGGCCATGCGTGAGGGAGATAACGCCAGGGTAAAAAAACTTCAGAAAATGCAGATGGAGCGCCAGGCAGATCAGATGGTTGTTCAGATGAACACAATGAAACCACTCTTTGTCATGGAAATCTTCTTCTTCCTCATTATAATATGGATCTATGTCTTTATACTATCGCTTAAATACCAGTATGTTTCAATGCCATGGGATTATAATCTTAACATAGTTACAACACATGCATGGCTTTTCCCACTTTGGATAGTAATGTACATGATAGCTGATATTGTCGTTGGTTACTTTGTAACAATGATAATGAAGTACTTTGATTTCAGCGTAAAAATCAAGAAACTTGAAAGAAATACAATACAGAAAGCTGATTAGGATGCGCATTGCAATAAGCGGTAAAAGTGGCTCAGGAAAAACGACCATCGGCCACATGCTTGCAGACAAATTAAATTATTCATTTATTTCTGGTGGCTATTTTTTTAGGAAAAAGGCTGAAGAATATAAAATGGATCTATTAACATTTAATAAGTACAGTGAGTCACATCCAGAGATAGATTATGATCAGGATAGCATGCTACTGGACTTTCTTAAAAAGAATGATAATATCGTTATTGAATCAAGGTTATCTGCATACATTGCATACACAAACAATATAAAAGCGCTTAAAGTATATTTATATGCATCTGATGATGTTAGATATAAAAGATTAATTGAAAGGGATAAAACGGATTTATCATTTTTAAATGAAAGATACAGATCAGAGATATTAAGGTACATGAAATTTTATGGCATAGATTATAATAATTACATATATTACGATCTTATAATAGATACAGATAAGAAAACACCAGAGGAAATTGTTAATAATATTATTGAATTCAAAAAGATAAAATGCAGGTAAACAATACAAAGGAAATGAATGAGTTAAATGGTTTCATTGTCATAGATAAACCAAAGGGTCCAACCAGTCATCAGATAGATTCATGGATAAGGGAAATAACAGGTGAGCCTAGAGTTGGTCATGTCGGTACCCTTGATCCAGCCGTTTCTGGTGTTCTTGTGATGGCACTCGGCAAGGCAACAAAGTTAATAGATATTGTTCATAAAGAACCGAAGGAATACGTATCTGTTTTAAGGACATATGATAAATATGACGAAGTTTCAATATTAAATGTTTTTAAGGAGTTT
>JAKAYN010000058.1 GCA_021826785.1 Thermoplasmata archaeon
CCGTTTATGAATTAACAAAAATATTCTCATTTATTTTACTGTTCATCTTGCCGTACTTTCCTCTCAATGAGCGCCAGTATACACGCTGCATTCTCTGCATTAAAAATGTTATGTATACTGTAGGTATCATGACAATTACAAAGATTATTGAAAATACATAGTATATTTTTGTTAATTCATAAACGGCTATAAGCAGAAGCGCTGTTGTACTTAATAAATTTGATATGCTTATGGTTACAAAACGTCTTGCTGCATCAACATCCATTGTTATTCTCGATAATAGGTCACCTGGATCCTGGCCTTCAAGGTAGTCATAGCTGTTTGAAAAAATATTTTTAAATATGGTATCTCTTACCCTTTTTGCAAATATATTTCCAGTCTTGCTGGAATAATACTCAAGTATAAATCCAAATACCGATGAGATCGCTGATACGGTTATTATCAATAATATATAATATAATATTTTATGGTAAACGGGCATAACGTCTATTGCATCGCCTATAAAGACCGGCACAAGCACGGCAAGGTATGATGATATTATACTTGAAAGAAATACAAGGATTATTAGATACCATTTATCATGAAGTGCCTCATATATTAGCTTATACTGATTCTTCACATTTTAAAAATGTATTTATTATACTTTATCTTTTTTAAATAACGCTTTTAATATTTATAAAAAATGTGAATTGCCATATGGAATCGATAATGTTATATATTGTCATTCATTTATTACTTTAATGTCTCTTGAGAGATTTTATTATTATATGAGGTTAATAAACAGCACCCCATATGATATGAAAAGGGCAATAGAGCTGTGTCTTTCTGTGTCAGAGGCCCTCGAAAATGACAACAATCTAACAGATTCGGAAAAAGAAGATCTTGAAAAACAGATAGGCGAAAGAATGTCCTTTTATAACAGGTATTCATTAAAGGTTATAAACGCATTAACTGGTATAGAGGAAGAACCACCAAAAACCGTAATAGATGACTTTGGCGGAAGTGCGCTCTTCATAGGCAAGGAGATAAAATATGGCATAGAATGGAAGGTGTATATATCAAAGAATTTAAACATAAAATCACAGAAGTGGTATTATAATGAAAGGGTATCAGATATATTAAACAAAACATTAAAAAATGCTGTGCCAAACAAGATGAGCAATTATTTTGATATACCACCATGGATGCTTGGCCCATACTATAAAAGCCTTGGTGAAATAATAAACATAGCTATAGAAATGGAGATAATACCAAACGCAGAGTTTCTTGTTAGCAGGGGGCTTCCAAGGGAGTTTATATATGATGTTCGTGAGAACAATCTAAAATTATGAAACTTTATATATTTTAGTATGATACTAAATTATGGATATTACAAAAAAGGAAAGAGATTGCATTGTAAAGATACGTGAACTTTCAGGCAGCTTTCCGCCAAGATTATCGGATATAGCATCAGAGCTTAAGATTAAACCACCAACCGCAATAGAACTTCTTGAAAGGCTTGAAAGAAAAGGTCTTATAAAGAAGGAGCATGGCATGATAATTCTTACTGATACCGGTAACGATGAATATTTAAAAATCATGCTGGCCCATAGAACTTATGAGATACTACTTTCGATGAGTGGTGTTCCAGCGGATGATGCCTGTTCACAGGCTGAAAGGATAGACTATTTAATGGAGCCATCATCCATGATGCACGTTCTTGAAAGGCTTGGAAGTCCAGAGAAATGTCCACATGGGAAACCGATTATACCAAAGGAATAACATTTAAATATTTTCATTGTTTTAATATATTAATAAATAAGGCTTTACAAAGAAAATACAATGAAATTCCATTATAATAAGTCATTGAAATTATTACGACTGTATTTTAAGCGCATTTAAGACAGTTAATTTTTAAAATTAATGATATACTCAAATTATATAATAACAATTATTTTATTTAAAAAAGGAAATAAACATATGAAATAAACATATTAAATAAATATATATTTCAGCATTTGCCTGGATATCCCGGTTTCTTTAATATAATTGTCCACGTCGTTAGATTCTATTATCTCATAGGCATTTTTCATGGAAATTATTTTATCTTCATTATCAATATTCTTCCATAAGGGAAAAACATCACTCTCCTCGCGTGAATTGTGGTCCTCAAGTGTTTTATAAAATAATGGTAATCTTAACTCAAAAAGCGGGTTTTCACTTGTTTTCCACTTATATAAATTATTAAATAACGTTTCTATTAATTTATGATCTGCTATAAGCCTATCAATAAGTTTGATCATATCTTTATTATTTTCCTTTAATAAAGGGAATACTATGTTTTCCTCTATGTTCACATGTATATTTAAAAGGAATTTATTAAAATCAATTAATTCAGCATTGTTCTTTTGAAGTAAATTATTATTAGCAATTATCCTTATATCTGAATGATCAACCATAAGTAATTCTACAAGTTCCATTATAATATATTGCTATTATGATATAATAGTTTTCTTTGTCAAAATAATAATATTTTTGTTTCCATATAATTAATGTTATTTTAAATCCAAAGCACAATAAATAAAGCCATTCACTAATTAAAGATTGCATAATATATTTAATTTATAATAAAAGTTTCCTTAACGTTCTTATCATAAGATATTATTAAAGGAATTTTTTATTGATAAATTATATTAAATATTGTTTTATGATCATCAAAATAATTATATTGTAATTTAATCTTACATATCATGGATTATAAAAAGATCTTTGATTACACAAGGAGGGCAGATGCAATAGTTATAATGAATGGTGGTGAGAACAGCACGGACAAAACATTTTTTTATCTAACAGGTGCACGCAGTGGCATCTTTGAAGGTTCAGCATTAATAGTTACAAGGGATAATATAAAGATTATAACCTCAAGGCTTGAAGAATCTGCAGCTAGGGAAACTGGCATAGAAACCCTGATATTTAATACAAGGCATGAGATGGAGGAAATAATAAGAAATGAGACAAAAAATTTTGATAACATTGGTTTAAACTATTCAAGCATGACTCTAAGCCTTTACAGGGACCTCATGCGCATAATACCAGATAAGGATTTTATAGACGTTTCAGAGTCAATACTTGAGGCAAGAAAAATAAAGGAACCTGAGGAGCTCGAAAAGATAAAAAAGGCTGCAAAGATAGCTAGTGACGCTCTTGAGAATGCCATTAATAAGATAAAAGAAGGTATGACGGAGAGCGAACTTGCCAGCGAGGTTGCGTACTCAATGATGCGCCTGGGTGCATCCGGCCCATCTTTTAATACGATCGTTGCATTTGGTGAGAATTCGGCAATACCGCATTATTCACCAGGGGATAAAAAATTGAAAAAAGGTGATTTTGTTCTTATAGACTACGGTGCACTTTATAACAGATACTGTTCAGATGTAACAAGGACAATGGTCTTTGGTAATGCATCTGATGAACAGCGTGATATATATGAAACTGTGAAGGAGGCCCAGCAAAAAAGCATGGATGCAATAAAGGCAGGCATGAATGGACGTGATGTAGATGGCATAGCAAGGTCAATAATAGATGAAAAGTATCCTGGAAGATTTATACACAGCCTTGGGCACGGTGTTGGCATGGATGTTCATGACCATCCTGCACTTTCACCTTCATACGATTTTATATTAAAAAGGAATATGGTTGTAACCGTTGAGCCTGGCATATACATACCTGAAACTGGTGGTGTAAGAATAGAAGATGATGTTGTTGTTACTGATTCTGGGCATATAAGAATCACAACAGCACCAAGGGATTTAATAGAACTATGAACGAAACATATTTTGATATTATATCAAAAAAGGAAGATATAACAAAAATAATAAATTCGAATAGGCTCGATGATAGAAAGAGGTTAATCGATGCCGAGGCTTACATAAAAAATCTTATAAAGCACGAAAAGAGACTGGTTATTAACGATAATAAAAGCCTTTCAGTTGCACTATGGTTTTTAAAATGTATTGATGAACCACAGTTAACATCAAGGTTTTTAATAGATCAAAGGGATATATTCAAAAATTACATAATAAATATTTCAAAGGAAGATAAATTTTTAGATTACATAAAAGGCCTTGGCATACCTGTAATTATAGAAAACAATATTTATAAAATAAACCTTTCATTTTTTATATCATACAATAAAAGGATTTCTGGATATAAATACAGATTGGTTTACCAGGATATTGATCATGGATACATAACAGTTGATATAGAGGTATTTTCAAACATTATGCGCGAATACATAGTTTCAAGATTGCTAAATATATACAATTCAATAGATAAGCTTGATGCACTGGACGCAATGAAGAATTATAACAATAAAATAGAATCCATGAAGATCGAATTTAAGGACAGCATAAAAAAATACACGCCTTCAGGCAAAATAAGATGGGATAACTTTCCACCATGCATAAAGGCATATATAAACGAAATAAACGACGGTGGAAACCCGGCGCATCTGGCAAGGTTAACGCTGGCAACATTTCTTCATCATATTGGCATGTCAAATGAAGAAATTGTAAAGGTCTTTAGTGGCACAGCTGATTTTGAGGAGAACAGTGCAACGTATCAGGTAAATCACCTAACAGGTAAAATATCAGGAACAGAATATTCACCACCAAAATGTGATACATTAAGATCAAATCATCTCTGCTTTATGGACGATGACCCATTATGCAGGCAGATAAAGCATCCATTGCAGTATTATATAAAAAAGAGGTTACATTAGCCTTTTCTCTATAATTTTTATTAGCGATGTCTTTTTTATGTTACCCTCTATAACATAGATCTTTGTTGTTTCATAGGGTATCCTTGGATATTTACCCTCATTGACCTCGTATTGCAATCTCATCGAATCAAGAATGTATTTCAATTTTTCATCAGTAAAGTTATTTGCAGCAGCTTTATTTATCCTTCTGCCAAGCCTTCTCGAAATACCAGGGTTAAAATATTGTGAATATAATACTAAAGTCATAGAAGCACTGCGTTTATAACCCCATCCTGACCTGGCCTGGATGTTATTCTCGCATCGCCGAGCTCTGTTGAGATTATGGTGCCTTTATTCATTATGTTTCTCTGGACATAATGTGGATCGGCGCTGTTTTCCTTTACAGTATCTATCTTAACCTTTTTTGTTGTTTTATCCTTTGGATTGTAAACGTTTGCGTAATCGCATCTTAGCAAGGCAAATTTGCTGTTACCACCGTATGCCCTTATTTTTCTTAGCTCCCTGTCGCCAATTCTTGTTAAAGTTGGCTCCCTTCCAAGTTCATATCTCCTCTTTGAATGGTTTGGCCTTAACTTTCCACCTGAAGGTTTTTTTGTGGCCCTACCCTGAAATATCGTCATAAAAAGCACATTGATCATTGATATATTAACTTTTTTAAA
>JAKAYN010000059.1 GCA_021826785.1 Thermoplasmata archaeon
TAATTGATAGTATTGCACCTGACAATATATTAAAAATTGTTATTGGCGAAAGGGAAAACTGGGTAAAATACAATGAAATAAAATATAAAAATGCAGATTATGAGCCAACATATTATAATGATGTGATATTAAATTATTTTACATCAGGTACAACAGGACTGCCAAAGAGGGTGATTCACAGCGCCGTTGGCTATCCATTAGGTCACCTTTCAACGGCGGCATTTATAGGCATTAAGTCAGATTACATACATTTAAATCTTAGCGCAACAGGCTGGGCGAAATTTGCATGGAGCTCTTATTTTGCACCATTAATTATGAATGCAACTGTTCTTGGAATAAATTATTCGGGGAAATTAAATGCCGAGGAATATATAAATCTGGCTGAAAAATACCATGTTAACTCATTCTGTGCACCACCAACAGCCTGGAAGCAGTTTATATTACTAAAAAATTTAAATTTAAAAGATCTAAAAAGCGCTGTAAGTGCCGGGGAACCATTGAACCCGGAGGTTATAAAGAGGTTCAGGGAAAAGACATCAATAACAATAAGGGATTTTTACGGTCAAACTGAGAGCACGGCCATGATAGGAAATATGCAAGGTTCAGAAATCATTCCGGGATCAATGGGCATGCCATCAAAGATGTATCATATGGTGCTTCTTGATGATAATAATAATGAGATAAACAATGAAGATACTATAGGAAACATAGCTGTAAAGCTTGATTACAACAACCTTGGATTGTTGATTAAATATTCTGATGAAACTAGAAATAGTGCAGCCTTTGTGAATAATTATTATCTGACAGGCGACAAGGCATATATAAGCAATGGCCACTGGTTCTTCGTTAGCAGAAACGATGATATTATAAAAACATCTGATTACCGTGTCGGTCCATTTGAGGTTGAAAGCGCATTGATGGTTCATGATGCAGTTGCCGAGGCTGCCGTAATAGGCATAAAGGACCCTGATAAATATGAGGTTATCAAGGCCTTTGTAATATTAAAGCCAGGATATGTACCCTCAATGGATCTTGCAATATCAATTAAGAATGAGGTATCAAAGATACTTCCATACTATAAGGTGCCTGCGGTTCTTGAATTTGTAAATGAACTGCCAAAGACAATAAGCAATAAAACGAGAAGAAACATTTTAAGAGATCTAGAAACAAAAAAATCAAAGAGAGGTGATTATGAATACATAATAAGGTAATAGATCTAACAAGGCTTTTGCCGGGGCCAATGGCAACAAAAATACTATGCGATCTGGGCTTTGATGTAATAAAGGTTGAGGATACAGATCATGGCGATTACCTTAGGGATCTTTATCCCGGCACATTTTCCTTTTTAAATAAAGGAAAGCGGTTAATATCAATAAACCTAAAGAAGGAAAATGGAAAGCTTATAATGAAAAGGCTTTTGGAAAATTCCGATGTTTTAATAGAGAGTTTCAGGCCAGGTGTCATGGAAAGACTTGGTTTTTCCTATGAAGATGTTATTAAAATAAATAATAACATTGTATACTGCTCAATAAATGGTGGTAATGAACCGGGACATGACATAAATTATAATGCAATAAATGGCATAGATGAAACATTACCGGTACAGATAGCAGATACAGGTTCAGGAATGATGGCAGTTATACAGATACTTAATTCACTTTACAATGGAAAACACAATCATATAACAGTGGACATGCGGGAAATACCGTTTTATTTTAATTTAATAAATATATTTGATAAAAGCATGATCAACGGTGATTATCCATTTTATACAATGTATGATACAATTGATTCAAAAATCGCACTTGGTGCATTTGAGGAAAAGTTCTGGAAAAATTTTCTAAAATTTATAAACATTGACGGCTCAATGCATGATAAATCATTAAAAAAGGTTATAAATGATATAACATCACGAATGCACAGTGATGACATAATTAAGGCGTCAAAAATTTATAACTTTCCTGCAACTGCAGTTTCAAGGCCCAAAACTAAAAAGTTTAAAATGCCAAAAAAAGGTAATGACACATTTTCAGTTTTGAAATCTCTTGGCTTTAATGACGGTGATATAAAATCATTTATATCTGATGGCAGTGCTTACCAGGCATAAAAGTTTATTTATTGATTTTTAATCTATTTCAATGGAAATTATCGATCTCCATGAGGATCTTGCATTTTCATCTTTTTATTATAATGTTGAAAACGAATCTGAACAGTCAAGCATAGAAAAACTAAAAAACTTTGAAAAAGCCATAGTTTTTTCTGTGGTATTTCCATATATAAAATTTTACGGAAAAACTGCATTAACACCATTAAAGGATGTTATGTTCGAACAGCTGAAACTTTACTATAAGATGAGTTCTGATTATGGAATAAACATAATTGAGAATAATATATCTAAAGGCATAAATTTTTTAATATCCATGGAGGGTACCGATGTAATAAACGAGCCATATGATGTAATGATTCTAAGGAGGCTTGGCCTGAGGGCTTTAGGATTAACATGGAATTATGATACAAAATTTGCATCATCGTGTTATTCAAAAAATGATTTCGGGCTCACCGGCTATGGGGAAGAGCTTGTTTCAATATGCAATAAGAATAATATAATAATAGATGTTGCACATGCAGGCAAAAAAACAATACTTGACGTTTCTGATATAACAGAGAAACCAATAATTGACTCTCATACAAATATATCATCATTAAAGGATCATAAAAGGAACATTGATGATGAATCATTAAAGGCGATAACAGATACAGACGGTGTTATTGGCTTAACAGCAATACGGGATACATTAAGGAACGGTAACATATACGATATAATAGATAATATAAATTATATTGGTGATAACTATGGCTGGAGGTACACATCCATTGGAACTGATTTTCTTGGCATGAAAAATACACCGGATGGATTTAATAGCATCACCGATTTAATTAAGCTAAAGGATCTGCTTGGAAATCATTTCTATGATGTTGTATATAAAAATGCATACCGTGTTAGAAAGGTTAATCTTAATTTATGATCTTTCTGATGGCCACCAGTTGTATCTATTCATAAATGACATAATTGCAGGCACAAAGAAGAACCATGCTATGAAGGTATCTATTAAAACACCGAGCGCTATTCCAAGGCCTATCTCCTCTATCATTGCTATTCCGCTTAGATACAATGATATAAATGTTGTAAATAAAAGCGTGCCAAGGACAATTATAACGCTGCCATTGTCACTTATTGTATTCTTTATTGCATCGTTTTGCCTTGCATTATTATCGATATTTTCAATAACCCTGGTTACCATGAATATATCATAGTCAAGGCCAACGGCAAGCAATGTTATTGAAACAAATATTGGAAGGAATATTATTAATGGCAGATACATTAAGTCCTTGAATACATAATATGTAATTGAAAGCGAGCTCATTATTGATGAAATAACAATCAATATCAATCTCAACGGTGTTAATGCGGAGTATAACAGTATAAATAATATAATATATATAACAACTATTAGAAGCGGTATTATCTCATAAAATGATGATTTTGTAAAGCTGTATGAGTTCTCAAGGTATTCACCAAGGCCACCGATATAGTATTCCCCTTTTATATAATTCTTTATGCTTTTATCATAATCTATTGACTTTTTGCTCCATGGCAGATTTTTCATGTAAATTTTTATAAGAACATAGTCTGGATTCTTACCTATGTATTGTTTGTTTGAACTGTAATAATATTTTGAAATTGCTGTTGTTTCATTAACTGGATTCCCAAAGGTATAGCCAGGGCCAAATACTGCAGAAACATAGCTTTTATTGTATAAATTTTTCTCAACGCTTTTTATATAGTTGTACTCGCTTACATTATAGCTTTTATTATATGTTATTGGTGATTTTAATTTTATTATAACATACGTTGGATAAAATATATCATATTTAAAATGATTGTTTACATCATGAACAGCCCTGAAGGCACTGCTATCAGGTATAAGTGAAAAAATGCCCATGCTTGTTGGTGTTATATAATAAAAATATCCTGAGGCTATCGTTATTATTATAAAAACCGCAATGATCTTCTTGTTATGTTTTATTGCAAAATTGGATATTCTTTTAATTTTATAATTATTTTTATTTCTTTTAATTCTATTCTTTATTATATCAAGAATTGATACCAGGAATGTATTTATCACAATTAAAGTTGATACTGCACCTATGGCATTTGCAAGGCCGTCATCGCTAAATAATGGTATTCCTGAGAGCCAGAGCACAATGTATGATATAAATATGGTTAAACCCGAGATCATTATTGCCCTTCTGGCATATTTTTTTGCATAAGCCAAAGGATCCATTGATTTAGCCTCCATGTACCTATAAATAAAGTAAACAGTGTAGTCTGATGATATGCCAAGTATAAGAACCAAAAGCAATGTTGGTGTTATAAACGATATGGTCGATTTAAATATGTATTTGTATAATATTCCATCTATTCCAGATGCCGTTATGGCTGAAATACCAAAAACAGTGATTGGCAATATACCGGCTATAATGGATCTAAAAAAGATAATTGAAATAATTACGGCAAGAACCACGCCTATGAAAAGTGATATCTCGGCTCCATGTATGGTTTCATCGCCTATCTGATAGTCTGCAACTGTATTTCCTGACAAATAATAGCTTTTTATATACCTGGATGTGTATTCAGATATCTCATTTATGGTTTTTTTATTTGCATTGTTTATATTTATTATTATAACCGAGGTATTTTTACCTGTAAATCTTTCCATATAATATTTTGACGGGATCAATGGATACATTATAAATGGGTAATTGTACATTATACCATATTTTGATGAGACAACATAGCTTATATTGCCTGTATTAATAAGACTTTTAATATACATGGCATATGTTTTGTTATTTACAATAAAGAGAGGATTTGAATGATTCTCTGTGGTTTTTATTAAATAATTTTCAGCTATCAAACTTGCATTGTATCTATTATTTCCGTATTTGATTGATTCATTTATTAAATATTCTATATTATTTATATTAATATTATAAGTTAGACTGTGATATTCAGATAGCTCAAGGCCGGTTAAAACATAACCTATAAGATCCGTTAAATTTTCGTTTTTGATATTTTTGTTTGATAATAGACCCTTTATTAAATTTATTGCAATTGTTACATTGACATTTTTTAAATTCTGGAGCTTTTCAGTTATATTTTTTATATAAAAGATCGAGACATTTATATTTCTATTTATAAGATTATTCAATGCCTTTGAAACGTTCGTTGAAATTGATGTATAATA
>JAKAYN010000060.1 GCA_021826785.1 Thermoplasmata archaeon
GTTTACAATTATTACCTAGTTCCAATAGAGGATGTAAATTCAAATCCTCTCTGGGTATCACACGTTGAATCATTAACACCGCCGTTTCAAAGGGTTTATACAAACAATCCGCTTGTTAAAAGGTTATTCTATGAAAAGGGTTACCAGGTGCTTTCAATGAATCTTCTTAACAGAAGGGAATGGTCAGGCACATCAATAAGAAATAAAATGATAAAGGGTGAAAACTGGAAGAAGGATGTTCCACCGGCCGTTGCAAAGATTATTGATGAAATAGATGGCGTTTCAAGGATAAGGGATCTTGCAGAAAGTGATGAATGACTTTAAAATTTTTACATTAAAAATAACATCAATTTAATATTAAATTTAGATTGATAAGAAAATTTAAAAATTCTTGCCTTTAAAATAAAAGAAAAATATTTATTTAAATATAAACTTATAAAACAATGAAGATTAGGATGCGTTTGATAGCTGCATCATACAGGCAGCGTGATGTTACCGTTGAGCTTTATGGCAGATCTGATGATGGCAGCTCAGTGACTGCGCTCTATTTTGGATTTAAGCCATATTTTTATTATGTAAATCCCGATGAAAAATGCATTAATAAAATAAAATCAAATGATGAATTTATATCAATGGATGAAAAGGATCTGTTCTTAAACGGCGAGACCATAAAGGCACAAAAAATAACGGTAAAATCACCATGGAAGGTTCCTGAATTAAGAAAGATATGCAACTGCCAAGCACTTGCTGCAGATATACCGTTTCATCACAGATTTATATACGATTTCGATTTGGGCTCAAGCCTTGAAATAGATGGAGATGAGCTATTAGATGAAAAGAAGAACTATTCAACGGATTATGTTATAAAAATAAATAAAATAAACAATACAGATTCATTTAATCCAGATTTAAAAATTCTATCATTTGATGTGGAGAACTCAATAAAAACGCGTGAGATATATGTAATAGGTTACGCCATTTATTTTAATAATAAAACCGAGACAGGCTCCATCACCGGCAGCGAACCTGAAATCTTAAAAAAATTTAATGAGCTTATAATTAAAAATGATCCAGATATAATAACAGGGTACAATATTGATGGCTATGATCTTCCATTAATAGAGGAAAGAATGAAATACCATAACATAAAGTTCGCGGTTGGCCGTGATTACCTGCCACCAAAGAGGATACTTGACCAGTACTGGAGGCTTCATGGCCGTGTTGTTAGTGATGCATGGTGGGCCGTTAAGAAAATTGTAAAGCCAAAGCATGAAACTCTAAATTATGTTGCAAAGCTTTTATTAAACGATGAAAAGGAGAATATAGATAGAATAAACATAGAATCAGAATGGGAAACAAAAAAGGAGGAGGTAATAAATTACTGCATAAAGGATGCATATCTGGCACTTGAGATATATAAAAAGATAAGAGTACTTGACATGAATTTGTATCTATCAACGGTATCAAAACTGCCACTCGATGATGTGGCCAATGGTGGGACAAGTACCTATGTTGATTCAATACTAATAAGAGAAGCTGATAAGCAGAATATAGCAGTTCCAATGTCGGCACATGATTACAAGGATGAAACCTTTGAAGGCGGCTATGTGCACACCATAGGTGCCGGACTATATGACATGGTAATTGTTTTGGATTTTAAAAGCATGTATCCTTCAATGATCATAAAATACAATATATGCTTTACAACTTTGAATAAAAATGGAACAATAATAGCACCAAACGGTGCAAGGTTTTTAAGCCCAGATGTTAAAAAGGGGTTAATTCCATCAATGCTTGAATCGCTTATGAAGGACCGTGATAATATAAAAAGGCAGATGAAGGAATCATCAGGTGATGAGAAAGATTATTTAAATGGCCTGCAGAATGCAATAAAGATATTAATGAACACATTTTATGGCGTCCTTGGCGCATCATTTTATCGGTTCACAAACCCTGAGATCGGTGGTGCAATAACATCGCTTGGCAGGGAAACAATAAAAAGTATAATAAAAAAGCTGCAGGATGCCGGCCATACCGTAATATATGGTGATACGGATTCAATATTTATCGAATCTGGCAAAAAGACAAAGGAGGATGCGATAAAATTTGGAAACCAGCTCAGCGAGGAAATATCAAAGGAAGAAAATCTAACACTTGAGTTTGAAAAGATCATGGATCCATTGTTTTCACATGGCGCAAAGAAGAGATACGCCGGCAAGGTCATATATCCAGAGAGCATGGCAGGTGAAATTCTAGTGCGTGGCTACGAAACCAGGCGTACGGATTCATTTGATTTGCAGAGTGAGGCATTATCAAAGGTTTTTGAGTACATATTAAACCGTGATATCGATGGTGCAAAGAAATATGCCGATGATCTTGTAACAAAACTTAAAAATGGTGATAAATCAATAGAAATAGAAAAGCTTGTTATATCAAGAACGGTAAAGAATTTTAAATCATATAAAAACGCGGATTCAATGGCAAATGTCACGGCTGCAAAGAAGTTAATAGCAATGGGTGAGACATTTATACCTGGCATGAAGGTATCATGGATAGTAACAAACGCAAACAAGACACCGCAGGAGGTTGAACCATACATAGATGGCGTGCCGTTCACCAAAAAGCCTGATTATGATTATTATTCAAGGAGACTTCAGGAAACGCTTAACAGAGTTTTGGAAGGTCTAAACAAGGAAATAAAGGTAAACAAGGATCCACAGACAAAACTTGATGATCTATTCCAGGAAAAGAAAAAAAAGACTATAGAGGACTTTTTCAAATAGTTTATATACAATAGATAAATTACTTAGGTATGGGCTATAAATATTATAATAAATCTAATTACCAATTTCGCTCATTAATATTTACATCACTTGCACATTTTACAAACGATGGGAACTTTTTATTGCTCCCTACATTGATAACTTATTATAAATTCATACCAGGTGTTAGCATAACCTTTCTTGGAATAATGGCGATAGTTTACAATCTTTTGTCCGGGCTTCTTGGAACACCAATAGGCAGGCTTGCCGACAGGCTAAATAAAGATTCACTTTTAATATTTACGGGTATAGCCGCTGAGGGTTTATCAGTTCTTGTATTTGCCATGGCCTTTATATACCAGGGCTACGCAAACTACATAATATTCTTTGGTGCAGTGATTCTTGGCTTTGGACAGGCATTTTACCATCCAATAGGCGCATCGATACTATCATTTACGTATGGTTCTGAAAAAGCACCGGGGGCAATGGGCATAAATGGTTCTTTTGGAAGCCTTGGCAGGGCTGCGCTGCCATCCATTATAGTCTATTCAATGGCATTTCTTAACAATTTCAATGGCCTGCTTTTAATTTTTGCTTATACAATGGCATCCGCATTTATCATATTATCCGGTTTAAGATTTTTTAATAGATCAAAATACAGTGAAATAGATAATATTAAAGACGATTCAAAAAATGAAGAAAAAAATACAAGTTTATCAATTAAACCTTATTATAGGTTTCTTTTAATACTGGTTGCCATTGTTTTTATAAGGTCAATGTTCCTTACAGGCACGGTTACATTCGTTCCTGATTATTTAGATGATATATTTAAATCGAAGACCATTATGGGTGATATATTAACATTGAGCTTTTTAAGCGCCGTTTTTGGACAGCCATACTTCGGTTCCATGGTAAGAAGATATGGTGGAAAATTAACGATATTAATAACAAGCCTTATATCAACGGTATTCTTCGGTTTGTTTTTGATATACGACAATATTGTTTACATTACAATTATATATTTAGTTTATGTATTTGCAGCATTCTCTGGATTTCCTGTTCTTTTAGGCTACGTTGGACAGGTAATTCCAAAGGCACTGTCAACACAGTCAAATGCACTGGTTTGGAGCTTTGGAAACATTGTTGGCGGATCAATGGGCATAGCATTAATAACAGGGTTCAATGCTTTAAAATATCCATTGCACTTTTCCTTATCAATTATGCTCATCTTTGCAGTGGTTTCATTATTAATGGTTCCATTGCTTCCATCAAAAAAGAAAGGTGCTGAAATTGTAAAGAAATATCGCGACCCAGGAAAAGTATGAAAATAAGCCAAAACTTGTAGATACTTTTAACATTGATTTTTTATTTATTGTAAAGTACACTATTATATTTAATATAGCTAATATTATTCCATAGTAGAATTTTATGTAAATATTATCATATAAAACTGATGTTATTTTTGCACTCATAGCAAATGGTGATGCCACAATTGCCAGAGAGCTAAATATAAAAAGATAGAAATAATCCTTTTTAAATGCGTATATTAACGAAAAGTATGCCATTGGCGATGCAAAGGTTCCTATGTATGCAAGTATAACCTCAAAGAGAATATTTTTATGTGGTATAAAAAAAGGTATGTACTTTGGATTTGAGAAAATAACCACGGTTAATGCCCATGTGAGCATGCCCATAATGGCGGCATAAAAATATTTAAAGTAGTCATCATAGATCCTGTGAACCTTCGAACTGCCGAGCATTACTTTTCTTTTAATGCCATTGTATTCTTCATTTCTTACATTTCTGTAAAATTCCATCTTTATTTCGCTATTATAATCAACAAAGGAATATTTATCAGAAAAATCATAATGTTTTATATAAAAGAATAATAATAGTTTATTGTAATTGTTTAATATTAATGTCACTATTATTATTCCAAGCAATAGACCAAGCAGGATCTCCGGATAAACATAAACAATGTTTTTGAATGTTATTATTAAATGCACGTTGATAAATGTGATTATTCTAGATAAATTTTTAATTAAAAACAGAAATTTTAATCATTTATCAGTAAATTATTTTTGTCATATTAATATTAACAAAAAACGATATTTATAATCTAGAATTTTATTTTATACGATCTGAGCCATTCCGAGTCGCTATTATATATATCACGCACATCGTTTAGCTTATAGTAAAGTATTGCCAATCTTTCAAGTCCAAGGCCAAAGGCAAAGACAGGGTATTTAAGACCAATCGGTCTTGTAACCTCTGGCCTGAAGATACCGGAACCGCCAAGCTCAACCTCCTTTCCATTTATTTTTACTATTACATCCATGCTTGGCTCTGTATATGGATAATAGGACGGTATTAATTTTATATCATCAAATCCAAGCCTTCTGTAAAATTCTCTCATAAACCATTTAAGTGTTGATAGATTCGCATCCTTTGAATAGACAGCACCCTCTATCAGATGGAACGCGGCAAGATGCTTCCAGTCATCAC
>JAKAYN010000061.1 GCA_021826785.1 Thermoplasmata archaeon
CGATCTGCGAGGGCGAGGCCATAGGAAAGGTAAATGGTCTTGCAGTCATGGGCTCACAGGAATTATCAGATTTAAGCGGAATAGTCATGCCAATAGTTGCAGAGGTAACACCTGCACAGCATAAGGGTAATGGCATGGTCTATGCAACCGGCAAGCTTGGAGATATAGCAAAGGAGGCCGTTGAAAACGTTTCGGCTGTTATAAAGAAGATCAGCGGTAAGAACATCTCAGATGTAGATATACATATACAGTTCGTTGGAACATACGAAGGTGTTGAAGGTGATTCAGCAAGTGTTTCCATAGCAACCGCAGTTATATCGGCACTTGAAAGGATACCAATAGACCAAACAATAGCAATGACAGGATCATTAAGTGTCCGTGGAGAGGTTTTACCGGTTGGCGGTGTAACTGCAAAGATAGAGGCGGCAATAGATGCCGGCCTTAAAAAGGTTGTAATACCATTATCAAACCTTAACGATGTCATACTTGATGAGGCGCATAGAAACAAAATAGAGATAATACCTGCTGCAACAATAGAGGATGTATTAAATGTTGCACTGGTTAAAAGTCCAGAGAAGGACGATTTCTTCAAGCAGCTTCATGACACACTGGGCGAGAATGAAAAAACAATAACAACCCAGAGAACAGGTACAAATGCAGCCTAAATTAAAATTCTTTTTTATAGAAAAATCATATTTTAATGATATAATTGCATATTCAATATCAAGAAAAAATCTATTCCAGTTTATAAACGGTAAGGTCGTTATTTCTGAGGTTCAGATCCTTGAAGCATACTCAAGAGCATTAAGATACATGGAACATAATAGCAATATAAGATCACTTGGTGGACTTATATTATCATATATAACAGGTGAAAAGGATATAAAAACTGCAATAGAAATCGGTGGCCTAAACGAGACCGGCAGATATGTATTAATTTACGAAAACGAAGATGACCTTTTACATCTAAAAAATGTAAATGAAATAGAAAAATTCATTTTAAACGATGAAAAATCGATGGATTTTTATGTCTTCTCAAAAATGAGCTATTTAGACTCGCTGCTTTAAACGAATATCGTTAAAAATTTTAATTACATTGTTTTTATTTTCACTGAACTCTATGATCCTTTTCCTTATTGCCATTGAGGCAACGATGTTTCCAATAAGAACAGAATCATTTATATTATAATTTTTTTGTATGCCAAGGTAAAACCCGGCACGGAAGGAATCGCCTGCACCTATTGTATCGTATATGAAATCGGGCTTAACTGCCGGTACATGGAACTCATTTTTATTGTGAAATACCGATGCACCATCAGAGCCCATGGTAACTATTATGTAATCGCAGAGATCACTTAAATCATACTCGGAAAGACCTGTTAAAGATTTAAGGTAATTAAACTCATTTTTGTTGAACATTGATATGTACGATCTTGACATTATGTTTATTATTTTATCTTTATTATATAGATACCATATCTCCTGACCAGGATCAAAGACTACCTTTGATTTTTTATTTTCCCTTGCTATTTTTTCATATTCATCTGAAGGGCCAGTACCAAGATGAATGTATTTATAATCGTAATTAAAAGTCTCTGAGGGCTTCCATGAATCCATTGGGCCCTGATACATATACGCAACCTGCTCGTTTCCATCTGTTGGTATATAACATATTGGGCCAATTGAATCATCTATTTCGATATGCTCGGTATTTATCCCTCTTTTATTTAATTCTTTTATGTAATCCATATGTGTTACTGAACCAACCTTTGAGTAAAGGTCAAACTCAACGCCGAGGGCATTGGCCACGAATGCAAAGTTTCCAGCGGTACCTGCAAACTCATTTGAAACGTTATTAACACCAACCGATTCTTCCTTTAGTGGCAATCTTGGGACCGATATCTTAACATCTATGTTTATATGTCCAAAAAAGGCCAGGAATTTCATTTATTGTGTATCTACAATAAATATTTAACATTATTTAATAATAAATTTAAATCTAAAGACAAAACTTAAATAAAAAGTAATTTTATTTGTTTAATGAACAGCTTTGAAATGGAATGGATTCTATCAAATAAAAATGGTACATACAGCGCATCAACGGTCTCAATGGCTAATACCAGGACTTACCACGGCATCTATGTAAAGGCCATAAATGATAACTATGATAGAGTAAATTATTTAAACAAATTTTTTGAAATCGTAAATATAAACGGTAAATCATACAATCTTGACACAAATTTTTATGATATAATTTATCCTGATGGTTATAAATATCTTGAATCGTTCAATGATTACGGTTATTTGGAATTCACATATAAAATACGATCTTCTATAATAAAAAAGAGGATGCTGCTCGATGATTCTGACACACTGCCAATCGAATACGATTCCAATGGCATTGATGAGTTTTTTATATATCCATTAATATCATTTAGAAGATCATATCTAACCTTAAATTCGAATAATGATTTTAATGTAAGCGTTGGTCGATACTATGAATTTTCCTCAGGCGATTATTATTTTAACATTGATATACCAGGTGATTACATACCTGAAAATAAATGGTATTACAATTTCCATTACCCTGTTGATAAGGAACGTGGTTCTAATTATAAGGAAAATTTATTCCTTCCAGGGCACTTTTCTGTAAAAATGGATAGGTTCACGATCAAGATCTTTATAGATAAACCGTCAGACACATCAATAAAAAGGACTGCAAAAAAACAGGGCATTGCATCAAGAGCATTAAAGTTTATAGTAAAAAACAACATACTTGCAGGATTCTATTGGTTTGGCCCCTGGGGCCGCGATACATTCATATCAATGCCGGGAATACTTTTATCCCAGAAAAGATTCAGTGAGGCACGTGATATAATAATAGAGTATTCGAACAGAATAAAAAATGGCATGGTTCCAAGGATATTCACACCAGACTATGAATCCGGAGATACAGGTTTATGGTTTATATATGCATTTTACAAGTATTATCAGTACACAAGTGATAATTCCATGCTGGAGCTTATTTATAAAAAAATGGTGGATGTTATAAATTCATATATAAATGGCAATGATTTATACTGCCTTGATAATAATCTAGTTAAGATGAAGAAGCCAAAGCTAACATGGATGGATGCGCAGACTGGTGATAAAATATTCACACCAAGAACTGGGAAACCGGTGGAAATAAATGCACTATGGTACAACGCATTGAAGTCCATGGCATACTTTTCGGAGTTATTAAACATAAACAACAATTATGATAGCCTTGCGGATAAAACATTAAACGAGTTTAAAAGAACATTTTTATCAAATCACTTTATAATGGATACGGATAACGATAGCAGCGTAAGGCCAAACATGATCTTTGCCTTTTCACTGCCATATAATGTTCTTGACAATTTCAATGATTACATTGAAACAGTTAATGATGAGCTGTTAACACCATATGGCTTAAGATCATTATCAAAGTACGATGAAAATTATCATGGATTTTATAATGGCGATCAATATTCAAGGGACTCTGCCTATCATAATGGTGCCATATGGACATGGCTTGCCGGCCCATACATAACAGCCTCCGTTAGATCGGGCCATAATAAAAAGGATTTATACAATTATTTTAAAAATCTTTACGAACTATACATGATACCAGAGATCTTTGATGATACATTAAAACCAAAGGGCTGCATAATGCAGGCATGGAGCTACGGTGAACTTTTAAGGGCATATCATGAAGACTTGGTGAAACAATGAAAGTTTCAGTCATAGGGTGGGAGCTTCCACCAGCATTTGCAGGCGGTCTTGGAATACACACAATAAATCTTTATTCAATATTATCAAGGATGATAGATATAGATCTATATGTACCTTACTCTGAAAAGCTATTTGATAAATATCCATTCAATGTTAAGAAGATAAGTGTTTACAAATACAGGTCTAATTATGAATTTTCCTCGTTAAAAAATACCTTTATGGATGAGATACTTTACTACAATTCCAGGGTTATAGATGAATTCGATCCAAAAAACGTTGATTTAATACATGCACATGACTGGATTACATACCCTGCAGGAATACATCTTAGGGAAAAGTATGGAATACCTTTAATAGTAACGGTGCACAGCACAGAATTCGACAGATCCGGTAATTTCTTCCCACAAAAGTCAATAATGAACATAGAATCAGCCGGTATAAAAAAGGCAGATAAGGTTATAGCCGTTTCAAATCTAACAAAGAGAACAATAATTGAAAACTACCATGCTGATCCTGGTAAAATAAATGTTATATATAACGGTATAGACAGCTCATTTATAAATAATCCATCAAGATCGTATGAGAAGACCAATAAAATACTGTATTTTGGAAGGATAACAACCCAGAAGGGTCCAAAGTTCTTCCTTGAGGCAGCGTATAAATCGTTAAAAATAAATAAAAATATCAAATTTGTTATGGCCGGTACTGGAGACCAGCTTAATGAGATAAAAATTTTATCAAAGCGTTATGGAATTTATAAAAATTTTTATTTCCCTGGCTTTGTGCCTGAGGAACTTGCCATGTGGTATTATAGAAATGCAGACGCTTTCATACTGCCAGCCGTCTCAGAGCCATTCGGCATGTCTGTAATTGAGGCTATGAGTGCTGGAACACCAGTAATTATAAGCAAGACCACTGGTGTTGGTGAATCACTTTTAAATGTGCTTTCTGCAGATTTCTGGGACACTGATTTAATATCGAATTACATATTAAATCTTGTTGAATATAAATCGCTTAGATCAGTTCTTGGTTCAAATGGCCAGATGGAGGCAAAGCTCTTCACATGGGATAAAACTGCAATGAAAACTTTGGAGGTTTACAGATCATTATGTCGCAGACTGTAATTTTTTATTTTGAGGCGCATCAGCCATTAAGGCTAAGACCGTACAGAATAAGCGAGATCGGTTATAAACATGATTATTTCTGGGATGAGAAGAACATGGAAATATTCAAAAGGGCATCGTTTAACTGTTATAGACCAATGACCATGCTTTTAAATGAATTTGAAATAAAATCAAGCATATCAATAACGGGCACTTTTATAGAACAGGCACTTAAATATGATCCCGAGCTTATAGACATAATAAAAGGCTATGTATCATCAGGTAACTGTGAGCTTATAGATGAAACATATTATCACAGTCTGGTATCACTGTACGATTACGATGAATTTAAGTATGAAGTCATGGAGCATA
>JAKAYN010000062.1 GCA_021826785.1 Thermoplasmata archaeon
CTTTTTAATAGAAATATCATTACTTGTAATGTCATTTTTTGTTATAGCAACAATAGCCGCTTTAAGAGAGTACACAAAAAGGGCCGTGGCAAAGTATACATTGGATACAGATGCACCGATAATAAGGAGGGGAAGATTAAACACAAGGCAGACATCAAGGCTTGCATCCGTTATATCAAAGAATCCATTTTCAAGATTATCATCATATTATAGATACCAGAACCTTGATATAGAGGAAAAATTTGAAAAACTTGAAAAAAAGAAGAAGTACTATAGATATATATACATCGCTATTGGATTATTCATACTAATATTGCTGCTTTATGGAAGCATTTCATTGATAATATCTGTAAAATCAAATCAGTGGTTTTATCTGTTTTCAAAAACGCCGGAGATAATAATATATCTCGCATACGATTATGCAAGGGTAGGAACGATACTTTTAATATCCCTTGTTATAGCAATATTCCTTGGATACTACCTGGCCGTTAATAAAAAAGCAGAGGGTATTGGAATACCAATAATACAAACGCTAAGTGCATATCCAGCACCGGTATACTTTCCATTTGTTTTTATATTCACATTACCTTTTATATCGAAATTCTTTGGGCCATACACTGATGAGTTCTATGTGCTTGCAATAGTATTTATAAGCACATTCTATTATGTTTTCTATTCATTCTGGATGGGTGTAAAGTCACTGCCATCTGAGTACTGGGAACTAATGAAGAACATGAACATGGGCTATTTCAAAAGAATGCGATATATAATAATACCTGCAGCGTTTCCGTATCTTATCACCGGAATATCATCGACCGTGAACAGTGCGTGGGGCGGCCTTATGATTGGTGAGTACTGGCCGAACATTTATGGCGATAAATCACTTTATGTACATACCGGTCTTATGAAGCTTATTGATGTTGCAACAGCAAATGGCAATATAGAGCTTGCGGCCTGGGCATCGTTTATATTCTCAATTGTTGTAGTAATTTACTCGATACTGTTCACAAGAAAGATGATGGATCTGGCAAGGAAGAAATACGTTGCAGAGGAAGGTATATATGCTGCATAATCTATTTTTAGATTTAAAACACTAAAGTATTTTAATATATATACATTTATCATACCATGCCAGACGTAATAGATCCAAATGCTAGAATAGCCGATCTGGTTGGTATATTATATGTTATGAATAACATTTTTGATGGAAAAACAGATCTTTACCAGCTAGAAAAGGAGATGGAAGTTGATATAGATGATTTAATGCCTATAGTTTACACCGCATCAACACTGGGATTAATAAATGCAGAATCAGGCGATATATCAATATCTGATAAGGGAATAGAATATATAAAATCAGGAATAATACAGAGAAAAAAAATTATAAAGGATTCATTAAAGGATGTTGAGCCATTTAAAACGGCCATTTCACTTGGTTCATTTAACCTTGAAGAACTCAATGATGCGCTTATAAATAATGGAATACAGACATTTAATAATCCATCCGGAATTCACGATTTAGAAATTATATTAATAGAATGGGGTGTTTATTCAGGTATGATAAAAAAGACGGATGAGGGTTTTGAGATAAATATTTAGCTTATGGCCTCCTCATTTATTACATCCTTAAGTATTCCATTTTCATAAACGTTGAATTTTTTCAGACCTATTTTTATCTTATCTCCAACGTTATATTTATTCTTTGACTGGAAAACAATGTTTTTATCCTTGTATGTGCAGTGTATAAAATAATTTGATTCCTCTATATCTATAAGTGAAACCTCAACCTCTATGCCATTTGATTCCTCATTTACCCACGTTGGCCTGAAGCCTATGATCTTTTCATTGTATCCTAGTTCTGATCCGTCAATGAAATTCATTGGGAAATTACCTATAAAATCACCAACCCAGGTATTTACAGGTCTATTGTATAATTCCTCATAAGTACCTATCTGTTCTATAATACCATTATGAAGCACTGCAACCCTGTCTGCTATATTTGAAGCCTCTGCCTGATCGTGGGTCACATACACAAAAGTGTAATTTAATTCCTTCTGAAGTCTTTTTAATTCCTGCCTTGATGTGTACCTTACCCTAGCATCTATGTTGCTTAACGGTTCGTCAAGAAGAAATAACTGTGGATCCCTGACAAGTGCCCTTGCTATGGCAACTCTCTGCTTCTGCCCACCGCTTAACCTTGTTACGCTGTTATTAAGCTCAGAATCTATTTTTAAAAGCCTTGCGACATTTTCAACTTTTTCTTTTATTTTGTCCCTTGGCACTCCTGCCATCTTCAATGGAAATGCAATGTTTTTAAAAACATTCATATTTGGATACAGGGCATAGTTTTGGAAAACCATTGATATATCTCTTTTGTTTGGTGGCTTTTTTGTTACATCCTCTCCGTTAACAATGATCCTTCCGCTGTCTATATCCTCAATGCCAACTATTGTTCTTAAAAGCGTTGATTTACCGGTACCTGAAGGGCCAAGAACCACAAGGAATTCTCCTGAAGCCACCTTTAAATTAAGGTTGTTAAGAACCTTCTTATTACCATATGATTTACAAACATCAATAAGCTCAAGTTTATACTCCACCTAAACCACCACTTAGATACTCTCCTTTTAAATATTTCTGCAGGACCACGGTTACAATTATAACAGGTATTGTAACTATGAGTGCAAATGAAGATGCAACAAAAGGTTCACCACGGCTTACGTAATCGTACAAATCAACTGGAAATGTTGGTTTTACAGGCGATATTATAACTGCGTAGGTGAACTCATCCCATGAGGTCATCCATGCAATTAAAAATGTAACAAGTGCAGGCACTCTTATTAACGGTAGTAAAATCCTAATAAACGCACTTTTTAAGGTTGCTCCATCAACAAGTGCCTGATTTTCAATGTCGGATGGCAGCGATCTAAAGCCACCAAGCATTATAAAAACTGATATTGGTAAAACAACAAGCTCCTGTGCAAGGGCTATACCTATTACCGTATTTTCAAGCCCAAGTTTTATAAAATAAACCGATATAGGAATTGCTATAACAAGTGCCGGCATCATGTTTACAATGAACATCAATATTATTATTCTATTAGAAAGTCTGGCGGTAAGTTTTTCAAGGCCGTAACCCGCAGGTATTGACAGCATCAGCGCAAGGAAGGCGACTATGAATGCAACCTCTGTGCTTCTTATAACTGGATAAACCAGGCTAAGGTTTTTAAATGATACCTCTAAATTTGATAATGTGAACACCACAGGTATTTGATAAGGATATAAACGATCAAATGTTAAATACGTTGGCTCGAATGTTATTAATACCAATACGTATAATGGATATATGAAAACAATTGATAGTATTATTGCTATTATATAAGTTCCAATGTTCTTACTTTTCATACCTTGATGCACCTCCAAGTTTTATTATTATAAAGGCAAAGACAAGTATTATTATTAATAGAATTGTTGCAGCAGCATATGCATAAGGTGTCGTTGCAGGCGTTGTAAAGAATTCATATACAAGAGTGTTCATTAATGGCGGATAATAACCAATTAATACAAGAGGCAGTGCAAATATATTAAATTCGCTTACACCCCTTATTAAAAGAGCTATTGCTATGTATGGTGCAAGATTTGGCAATGTTATGTAAATAAATCTCCTAAATGGGCCGGCACCGTCAACGCTTGCAGCCTCACTTATTGATGGTGGTATTCCAGACAAGCCACCATATAATATTAAAGCAACTAGCGGTGTGTTCTTCCAAAAGTCCGAGAACATAACGACACCAAGCTCTGAATAGTAAGTAGAATACCAGTCCACTGGTTTAAATCCAAATGAAACAAGCGTAGAATTTGCAAAGCCACCAAGGGGGCTTAATATTAAAGAAAAAACAAAGGCAGCAACAACCGTTGATATACCATATGGAATTATAAAAATTGTTGAGAATACCTTGTTTCCTTTAAGCGATTTTATTAATATGTTTGCTATAAGTATGGCAAAAAATAATTGTATGAAAAGGGCACCTATGCTTACTATTAATGTATCAGCTATTGCACCGGCCAGATCACTTTTAACTATACCATAATAATTGCTTAATGTGAATACAGAATTTGACTTAAAACTTAAATAAACAACTGAAGCTGCCGGAAAAAAGGAAAAGACAAGGACATACACAAGCGCTGGCAACACAAATAGCAGGTATTTATACCGTTTGATCCTCATTTATAATAGATAATTTTAAAAAGTTATAAATAGGTTTCCATTTTTATTAAAATTTCTTTTATCAATAAATATTATAGTTAGCCAAATATTTATATTGCAATTAAAATGATAAAAATTTAAATGATGTTTCAAATAATACATATCATAGTATATAAAAGAAAAATTTTTATATAATAATTCAATTAAAAATTATATGGCAAGTAAAAACAAAATTATAGCAATTGTAGCAGTGATTGTTGTGATAATTGTAATTGGTTCTGTGCTTGCATACGAACTGCCAAAAATAGCACCAAAACCTACACAAAAATCTGAACTTGCTGTTTATCCTGGGCCTTCAGGGCCGGTAAATTCAGACCATATACTTGGTGGCTGTGTTCTTGCAATAGCTGATACGGCACATTTATCATCGGCAAAGATGGCTGCTGAGGAACAGTTCATGGCATACATGCTATCACCACCGGTTCAGTACGATTGCATGAAAGCCACAGGCTTTATACCAATAAGCAGCTCAGATATATCAAATTACCATGTGCCTAATATATACTCAAGCTCAAATGCAACAGTTACAATAGACTACTATACAAGCATATCAATAACTGATTACAAGGCATTTACAGAAACGGCAATAAAGAACTTTGAAAAACTGTATCCAAACATTGTTATAAAGCCAACCGACATTGGTGCCACAAGCATAGTTTCAACCGTTGAGGCTGATGTAAAGGCAGCATCAACAACGCCAATCGTTATGAGCATTGATAATCTCGATGTTGGTATATTAGCCTATGGTGGATATCTTGTAAACCTTAAAAACATTGTCACCGAGATAACACCATCAAACGTTGTACCATCAATAGTAAAGCTCACAAACGATGAATCAAATATCTTCTCTGGCAGCGTTCCATTTATAACGCAGATCATAAACACACCTCTTGTATGGATAAACTACAGTGCACTTAAGAGCGCTGGTATAACAAGCATGCCAGCAACATACAGCCAGATG
>JAKAYN010000063.1:0-1162 GCA_021826785.1 Thermoplasmata archaeon
GTTGTAAGTGACATAGGTGTAATTGGTGCATGCAATATACAGTTTGCACTAGATCAAAAAAGAAATGAGTATTATATTTTTGAGGTGAATCCAAGAACATCAAGGTCATCTGCACTCGCATCAAAGGCATCAGGTTATCCAATAGCAAGGATATCCACAAAGATAGCAATAGGATACAATTTAAATGAGATAATAAATCCGATAACAAAGAACACATATGCTGCATTTGAGCCTTCTCTGGATTACGTTACCGTCAAGATACCAAGATGGCCATTTGATAAATTCTCTGTTAACAGGAGAATAGGCATAGAGATGAAATCAACTGGAGAGGTCATGGGAATCGGCAGAACCTTTGAAGAGGCGCTCATGAAGGCAATAGCATCTATAGATATAGCATACTCAAGGAAATTAAGGATAAAAGCTTCCAAAGACGAGATCATAAAAAATCTTAAGGAGCCTACGGATCTAAGGATATTTTACATCTTTGAGGCACTGTTTTCCGGCTTTGATCCCAAGTATATATCTGAGTTAACAAAATACGATGCATTCTTTATATATAAGATTAAAAACATCGTTGAGCTTTTAAAGAACCTTAACAATGGCATGCCTGAGAATCTCAAAGAATTAAAAATGCATGGAATCAGCGATGCGATAATATCTTATTTCACAGGGGTCGATGAAATATCAATAATAAAGGAAAGATTTAATAAAAATATTGTTCCATCATATAAAAATATAGATACATGCTCTGCTGAGTTTGATTCGGATACGCCTTACCTTTATTCCACATATGATAATTACTCTGACATGATGCCTGATGATAAAAGAAAGATCATTGTCATAGGCTCAGGACCGAATAGAATAGCACAGGGAGTTGAGTTTGATTACGGTTCTGTTAAGGCTATAAGGGCAATAAAGGACCTTGGATACCAGGCGATAATGGTTAATAGCAATCCGGAAACGGTTTCAACAGACTTTGATGTATCAGATAGATTATACTTCGAGCCAATAACACTTGAGCATATAGCAAATATAATACATAGGGAAAATCCTTATGGTATAATAATACAGTTCTCAGGGCAGACCGGCCAGAACATAGCAATGGATTTAAACAGGATATTTAATAATATTATACTTGGAACACAGCCGGAGAGCATTAATT
>JAKAYN010000063.1:1172-5211 GCA_021826785.1 Thermoplasmata archaeon
TATCAAAATTGAATATAAAACAGCCGGATTACATAGAGGCTGAAAACATAAGCGATATAGATGATAATATAAAAAGAATAAAGATGCCTGTCATAATAAGATCGAGCTTTATCATAGGCGGCAGAGCTATGGATATAATATACGACGTTGAGGATTTAAAATCCAGGGTATCAGAGGTATTTCGTGATATGCCGGGCTATCCGGTCTTGATAAGCGAATATATATCAAACGCAACAGAGATGGATGTTGATTTTGTCTCTGATGGCAATGATTTTCAGATAGCTGGAATATCAGTTCACGTTGAGGAGGCTGGAACACACTCAGGCGATGCATCAATGATACTTGGCCCAGGTTTTCCTTCAGATGAGATGAAAAACAGGATAGAATCAATAGTCAAAAGGCTTGTAAACGAATTAAAATTGATAGGCTTATCGAATCTTCAGATAGCAGTAAAGAACGATGATATATATATAATAGAATTAAACGCCAGGTCATCAAGATCGATACCGTTTGTATCAAAGGCCACTGGCATCGACTGGGCATCCATGGCTGTTTCATTAATGCTTGGAAAGACCATTAAACATATGAATATAAAGCTTGAATCGTACTTTTTAAAGATACCTGTTTTTCCGTTCCGCAGGTTCAGGGACATGGATACAATTCTTGGCCCTGAGATGAAATCAACTGGCGAGGCCATGTGCTGCGGTAAAACGCTCGAAGAGGCATTCTACAAGGCATCAAAGCTGATTAAAAGTAATCTTGATTTAAAATCCGTTTTAATAACTGTAAACGACAATGATAAAGAAAAGATTCTTGACACTGCAAGGCTGCTTTATGAAAATAAAATCGATATATATGCAACACCGGGCACATCAAAATTCCTTAAAAATCATGGCATTGAAAATATAACAGTATATAGAATAAAGGACATGCGTGAGCCAAGATTAACCGATGTGATAATTAACAATAAAATATCATTAATTATAAACACACCAACCAACAGCTATGGTTCAATAAGGGATGGTTTTTCAATAAGGCAGTATGCAATAAGGCTTAACATACCTTTGATAACAAACGTAAGGTTTGCAGAGCCATTTGTAAAAGCATTGATAAAAAAACCAACGGTAAATTACATGGAGATATCTGAGTACTTTTAAAATTTATATATTATTTTTATATTAATCCAAAATGAAGGATTTTGTTTCAATTTATGAGAAGATAAAAAAACAGGCACCTGAACATCACTTTGAATTTAGGGATCCATTTTGGGTTTTAATAACAACTATACTATCACAGAGGACAAAGGACAATGTTACAGATGCTGCTGCAAGGGCACTTTACAATAAATACCATGATGTTGATGGCCTTGCAGCGGCAAACCCCAATGATGTAAAAAAGATTATCAGAAACGTTGGTTTTAGCAATGTAAAATCGGTAAGAATAATTGAGGCGGCAAAATACATATTAAAAAATTACAATGGCGTTGTTCCTGACAATTATGATGATTTAATGAAGATAAAGGGTGTGGGCACAAAGACCGCAAATATAGTATTAACGCAGTCATTCAACAAACCGGCTATACCTGTTGATACTCATGTTCATAGAATATTTAACAGGATAGGTTTTGTAAATACCAGAACACCGGAGGAAACAGAAAAACAGCTTAAAAAGATCATACCTGAAAATTATCAAATTGAGTTCAATCCAGTCTTTGTGGAATTCGGAAAAAGCATATGCAAGCCTGTTGCACCAAAATGTGATATATGCCTTATAAAAGACTGCTGTGACTACTATTCAAAAAAGATTATGAATGGCTCAAAAATAAGTAAAACATAGAATAATTCCTCATTTTTATAATAAATAGATTTGTTTAAAGATAAACAAAAAATAAATATATTCTTAATAATTCATAGAGCATGGAAGTTAAGTTAAAGAGTGAGATGGACGTTGACAGAAGTCTATGCAATTACTGTGGTGCATGCGTTGGCATGTGTCCTACTGATGCAATATTCATGGATGAAACTGTTATAGACATAAATGAAGAGAAATGCATAAAATGTGGCTTCTGTGTTGTTGGCTGTCCAACTGGTGCAATAACGGCGGAGTGGTTCCATGGAAGTAAATTATGATGTTCTTGTTATAGGAGCCGGACCTGCCGGCAGTTCAGCAGCAAGGTTTGCCGCAAGGCATGGCTTAAAGACGCTTTTAATAGAGAAAAGGCCGGATATAGGATCACCTGTTCGCTGTGGCGAAGGTGTCTCAAAATCATGGATGCCAGAGGTTGAACTAAAACCAGAGGATCACTGGATATCTGATGAGGTAAAAGGTGCAAGGATCTACGGACCGTCAGAGAAAAAACCAATAATGTTAACCGCAGAGCGTGCAGGCAATGAGGTTGGCTACGTCGTTGAGAGGGATAAATTCGATAAGCACATAGCTGCACTTGCAGCATCCGAAGGCGCTGATGTCTGGGTGAAATCACCGGCACTTTCAGTTATAAAAGATGGAAACAGAATAGTAGGTGCAAAGGTGAGGCATAACTCAGAGATCATTGATGTAAAGGCAAAGATGGTAATAGCCGCAGATGGCTTTGAGAGCGAGTTTGGAAGATGGGCAGGCCTTAAGTCATTGATACTTGCCAAGAACGATATAATATCATGTGTTGAGTACAGAATGATAAACGTTGATTCAAATGAAGATTACACAGACTTTTATCTTGGTTCGATTGCACCCGCAGGCTATATATGGGTATTCCCAAAGGGAAAGCACGAGGCAAATGTCGGCATTGGTGTGACGATATCAAAGATGAAAGACCGCTTTGATGTTAAAAACTACCTTGATGCATTTATAAAATCACATCCTGGTTACAGCAAGGGAAAAACAATACAGTTAATAACAGGTGGCGTCTCTGTATCAAAGGTTCGTGATAAATTTACCTTACCCGGCCTTTTAACAGTTGGCGATGCTGCCAGGCTGATAGATCCAATAACTGGCGGTGGCATAGCAAATGGCATGATATCTGGAAAATATGCAGCTGAGGTTTCTAAGAAGGCAATAGACAGCGATGACTACTCACAGGAAATGATGAACAATTATGAGCGCATGGTAAAGGATAAATTCGAAAGAAAGCATTTAAGAAACTGGTTTGCAAAGGAAAAACTTGGTACACTTTCTGATGAGACGCTTGACAAGCTTGTCGATGTAATAGCGGATGTAAAAATAAATGAGATATCCGTTGAGGAAATACTAAAGGCCGTGCAGCTTAAGTACCCGGAGCTCGTTGAGGAGCTTGAAAATCTTATATAAATTTATTTTATATTTTCTATATCCTCTAAACCAAAGTTGCCGGATTTCATCTGTGCCTTTAGAAGCTTTTTAAAGTTCCTGTTGCTCTTTATCATCTTCATGTTATTCTTCATGGCATTGTACTCCTTTAAGAGCATGCGAACGTCCTTTTCGTCCTTTCCGGAGCCAATGGCTATTCTCTTTATCCTCTTTGCATTTAATATATCAGGGTTCTCAAGCTCATTGTATGTCATCGAATCGAGTATAACTCTATAAACATTTAATTTTTCATTTGCCTTATCTATTTCACTGTCATTTAATTTATCACCGCCAGGTATTCTTGAAAGTGGCATTGAATTGAAGATCTTTTTTAGAAGCCCTGGTTTTGAGAATTTTTCCCAGACGTCGTACATGTCCTTTAAATTGAACTTTCCTGAGATTAGCTTATCTAATGACTTTTCAGCCTCCTCTTCGGTTATGTTTGTCTCCTGAACGGCCTCAATTAATGAATCTATATCACCCATGCCGAGCAATCTTGACAGGAACCTTTTTGGATTGAATACCTCAAAGTCCTCCATGTGTTCACCTGTGCCTATGAAATAAACAGGTGATTTTATCTCTGCCACGGCACTCAGGGCACCACCACCTTTGCCTGTGCCATCCATCTTTGTTATTATTACGCCGCTTATATTAACAGCATCATTTAATGTCTTTGCCTGGGGGCCAACCTGCTGGCCAAGTGTTGCGTCAACGA
>JAKAYN010000064.1 GCA_021826785.1 Thermoplasmata archaeon
TTTAATACCATTTTTTTACACGGGTGTTGGAATTGCAGGAAATCCTGTGAATCGAACAGCATTAAAAAATTTTGATGCTGCATTTAATGCTGGAAAATATATAGGTAATTGAATTGATGGATCCTATGATAATATAATAGTTGCTGAAAGCGTTCCAGGTGGAACAACAACAGCTTACATCGTTTTAAATGCCCTTGGATACAAATACATGACTAGTTCGTCAATGCAAAATAATCCTGAAAATATAAAAAAAGAAATTATGGAAAAATCCTTTAACAGGGTATACAAAAATGAGCCAATTGAGGCCTTAAAAGAATACGGCGATTACATGATGGCCATAGCCCTTGGAATCAGCAATTCGGTAAAAAGATCCAATTTAATCTATGCCGGTGGGACACAGATGATAACAGTGCAGCTTCTGGATAGATTAATAAATAAAAATTTAAGATATGTTTACTCAACAAAGTATGTGTACAATGATAGCAAAGATCTTATAGATGAATTATCAAATGGCATGTTTGAATACTCGTCTCCAGATTTTTCTGGTATAAATGGCATGAATGCCTATGAGAAGGGCTTTGTAAAAGAGGGTGCAGGCTTTGGTGCGGCCTTTGGCATGGCCTCAATTTACGGTGTTGAAAAAGTTTACAAATCCATATTGGATGTTTACAATTCATTTCTATAATGTAAATATATTTAATTTTCATCACTGTTTTTATTTACAATATTTACCTTTTCCTGTATTTCTTTAAAGATTTTTTCTGAATCTGGCATATCCTTTATTAGGTAATTACCAGCTTTTGTTATTATGTATATTGACATTAAACCAAAACGCCTTTGAAGAAAACCGCTGCTTGTAAAAACCTCATTTATGTTACTGTATCTTATTGCCCTGGATCTAAAGAAATTTTTTATATATAAAAAATCATCATTTACGTATACTTTTGTGCTCATCTTATAAAAGATATATATCGCCGCTGTAAAATAAACTATGCCCAAGAATATTAAATAATTAAAAATGTTTTTATAGCTTATCTCAAGAAAAAGTGAAAAGATAAGAACAAGTATTGTTATTTTTATTAATGTTTTTTCAATCATGAACTTCCATAAAGCCAGCATAACACCTTTACACCATCTGAATCAACGAAACCTGGCTCCTGGCTTCTGCATATGTCCATAACAAATGGGCATCTGCCACTAAACCTGCAGCCGGGGGGCAAATTTATAAGGCTTGGGACACCACCAGTTGGTGATTTTAAATCCTTTGTCTCAAATGATGGTACAGACGATAAAAGTAGCTGTGTGTATGGGTGCTTTGGATTCTCTATTACCCTCTTAGTATCGCCGTATTCGACGATCTTGCCTGCATAAACAACCGCAATTTTGTCTGATATGTATTTTGCAACACCTATATTGTGCGTTATAAATATATAAGTAAGATTGTACTCCTTCTGAAGATCTATTAAAAGATTTAATATTTGTGCCTGTATTGATTCATCAAGTGCTGATGTTGGCTCATCAAGAACTATTAGTTCAGGCTTCTTTATTATTGCCCTGGCTATGGCAACCCTCTGAACCTGGCCACCGGAAAGCTCCTTTGGCTCCTTGTTTCCTATCTCATCATAATCAAGGCCTACATTTTTAAGCATTGCTCTAACCTGATCGGCATCAAAATGGCCAAGGGGCTCAGAAACAAGCGACTTTATCTTCATTCTCGGATTAACTGAAACGGCGGGGTTTTGAAATACCATGGAGGTTTTCTTTCTTACATCGATTAAGGTCTTCTTTGAAACCTCCTTGTTCTCGAAGTATATTTTACCATCAGTTGGATTTTCTATTGTTGATATTAGCTTTCCCATTGTGGTCTTTCCAGAACCAGATTCACCAACAACTGCAAGTATCGTTCCCTTTTCAACTGTTATGGAAACATTGTCAAGGGCCTTAACATATATTGGCTTTTTGCCAAAGAGCCTGTCAAGTATTTGTATCTTTTCAGCAAGGTAATATTTTTTTACATTCTCCAATGTTAATATATCACTCATATAACCAGCACCTTATCCTTGAATTTCCCTTAGAAACAATCAGATCAGGCTCCATCTCCCTGCATTTTTCAAAAACCTTTTCGCATCTTGGACTGAATTTGCATCCCTTCGGCAGATTAAAAAATGACGGTGGCGATCCTGATATATAATAAAGCCTTGCCTCATCCTTATACTTTGTTGGTACACTGAGAAGCAACGCTATTGTATATGGATGCTTTGGATTCTTTATAATCTCCTCTGAATCATTGAGCTCCATTACCCTTCCAGCGTACATAACCATAATTCTGTTAGATATTGAATATGCTAAGCTCAGGTCATGAGTTATAAATATTATTGACATTTTATAATCGCTGTTAAGCTTCTTTAAAAGGTTTATAACCTGTGCCTGTATTGTGACATCAAGGGCTGTTGTTGGCTCATCCGCTATTAAGAGCTTTGGTCTTAATATCAGTGCCATTGATATTACTATTCTCTGCACCTGGCCACCAGAAAGCTCATGTGGATACCTATTCATAATCTTTTCTGGATCTGGGAGCCTCATCTCTTTTAATGTATCTATGACAAGCTTTTGTAATGCAGAATCGTTCATGTTTTCGTTTAACCTATCATTTCTTATCCTGGCAGCCTCCATTAATTGGTATCCAACTGTTTTTACAGGATTCAAACTATTTAATGGGTTCTGGAATATCATAAATATCGTCGTGCCACGCATGTTTGTTATCTCAGATTCACTCATTGGAACTATATCCTTTCCATCAACAATGACAGAACCTGTTTCAATAGCAGATGGTGGCAATAGCTTTGTAATTGCGCCACCAAGTGTGCTCTTACCTGATCCTGATTCGCCAACTATCGATATGATATCACCAGCATCCATGGAAAGCTCAAAATTGTTTAAAACGTTGGCAATACCGTTAACAGTCTTATAAGAAACATTGAGATTTTTTATTTCTAGAAGCATTTCAACACCTTAATAGTCTATTCTATTATTAATTATATCCTGATACCTGTCGCCAACAAGAACAAAGCCGACAACGATTAAAAATATTGCTAAACTTGGGAATATTGAGTACCACCAGTCAGCAGGAAGATATCCAAGTCCGTTTGATGCCATTGCACCAAGCTCGGGTATTGGAGTTGTTATTCCTATGCCAAGGAATGCCAATGTTGCATATGTTAGTATAACATTTCCGAAATCAAGGGCAGCATATGCTATAACCGGATCAACGCTGTTTAGGAATAGGTATTTTATGAATAGTGATAATGGATTAACGCCGTTTATCTTTGCAGCCTGGACATAATCCATTTCCTTAACACGGAGTGTCTGAGCACGGAAGAACCTTGCATACGTTGGCCACCAGACTATGCTTAGTGCAAGTATCACGGCATCAAAGCCTGCCTTTAATGGTATCGCTATTGCTATAACAAGTATAATTGCAGGCAATGATAAAAAGGCATCCGTGAGCCTCATTATTATTGTTTCAACCCAGCCGCCAAGATAGCCTGAGGCAATGCCAAGCAGGGCACCGATAATAATTGCGCTGAATACAACGATAACTGCGACTGATGCATCCTTTGGCATTGAAAATAGCATTCTTGAAAGTATTGATTCACCAAGCTCGTTTGTTCCAAAGATTAACCATAGATGTTTTGTTGATGGCGCTGCAAGTGAGTAATTAAAATTAATTGCAAATGGATCTGATGGAAGCAAGGCATAGCCCCATGCAGATTTTCCAGGAAGCTCTGCAATGAATTCCATTATGCCCTGTATTAATGACCAGATCAAAAACCAGCCAACGATTATAAGGCCTATCAACGCAGATTTATCCTTTATGAACATTCGAAGGTATTTTAATACAACATTCTTCTTTTTAACCTGTTTGATAACGACTGGTGTTTCCTCTATCATTGGACTCTCACCCTTGGATCTATAATACCGTATAGTATATCGGCTACCAGATTTGCTATGATTATCGATATTGCTATTATAACCGTTGTTGACAGTATCGCTATGTAATCAAGTGTGTATATAGAATGAACTATGAACCAACCCATTCCATGGTAATCAAAAACATCCTCAACAACAACAGCGCCTGCAACTGCATAACCAAAGTTCAATGCAAGCAGCGTTACAATTGGTATTGATGCGTTTCTTAGTGCAGTTCTGTAAACTGCACTTCTTCTTCTTACACCCTTCATGAGCTCAAGCTTAAAGTAATCCGATTCCATTGCATCCAGCATTGATGCCCTGGTAAGCCTTGTAACTATACCAAAGCTTAGTAAGGCTATGGCAATAACAGGTAATACCATGTGCCTTACCATGCTGTCAAAGTAAGGTATATCACCTGTTATAAGTGCATTGAGCAATGGAAACGGCGTAACATGCGCTGGAGGTGTCAATACTGGATTTGCTATTCCAGTGGCAGGAAGCAGCTTTAGATAGTATGCAACAACAAGCTGTATTACTATTGCTATGAAGAATGGTGGACTTGCCCATGTTACCAGGTATATACCTTTAACAGTGTGATCCTGAACCTTTCTCCTGTTTGATGCACCGTAAGCACCTGTTATAAGGCCAAGGATAGTTGCTAGTATTATTGCAGGTATTACTATTTCAAGTGTTCTTGGGAGATAAGTCCCTATCAAAACGATTTCTGGCTCATGATAAACTGGATCATACCCAAAGTTTCCATGAAATATATTACCTATGTATGTAATAACCTGCGTGTAAAGCGGGGCATTTAAATGATATTCTTTAATAATTGATGTTAACTCTGCCTTTGTTGCCCTTGGCCCTGCGTAAATCTTGGCAAGAGCATACGGAGTTGGGGCTATTATGTGTATAAGTAAATATACTATTGTTATTATAACAATAAGTGTAACAATAGCATATATTGCCCTTCTCACTATGTATATTATTAAATTAGTATTCATTCGTCTTTAAAATGAAAATATGATATTTAATATTTTTGAATGGTAATTTTGAATAAACGAGCTAAAAATCTAAATTAATTCTATATAGGTGTAATAATGAATGAAAATAATATATAAAAATAAATGTTTATTAAACAGCAAGCAATTACTAATAAATGTATGACCCGGCTCAGAAGTATTTTAACTGTACAGATATTCAGAGAG
>JAKAYN010000065.1 GCA_021826785.1 Thermoplasmata archaeon
TTCCGATCTTTTCTATCATTGCAGCGCTTTTTACAGGTGATGCTGTTTTTATATTATTTTTTTCAAGTTCATCAACAAGGCCTGTGGCAATTATGCCATCAGGGCTTACAAAAGCAATATCAATGTTGTTTCTTACGGCAAAATCAGATATTAGATCATGCCTTTTAGAATTGTAAAATATAAATTTTTTGCTTCTTTTAATTATTGACGGATTTTCATTTGTTATAACTGAATATAGATCATGATTCATCGAGATATTCCTTGCTATTGAATCCTCACGGCCACCACTACCAATAAGCATAATCCTCATTTTTTATCATCCTTGACATTAAACCTAACATAAAAATTTTTGGTAACATGGTATTTAAATGTATTTCTATATTTATGCGCTGTTATTAGTTTTTCTTTTCTGAGTTTTTTAATTGATTCCATAAAATTGTAGCCAAAGTTCTCTCTAAGCTCACCGGCTATAACCCCTGGTTTTTTGTATATATATGATAGCATTGCGATATCCTTGTCATCTAAATCCTTTTTTACAAATGGATAAACAATGTCATTAAAATCGTTTGATAACTGTATTTTGTATTTATTTCCTATTTTCCTTATCTCAAGTGATGAATTTATATCTTTATAAGATGCGGTTATAGATCTCATGGCTTTTATTATATCGTCATTATCAACCTTTAGGTAATCCGCAATATCTGAGACCTTTAATGGTTCCTCGCAGGAATAGAGGATGGCCTCAACCTTTCTAGAAAGCTCGTCCATAAAATCGTAATATCTCTGAATTTTTAATACTTTGTTTTTAGAAATCTTATTATTTTTCATTCAAATACATAATCATGGAATTCTCAGGCGAAATAAGGTATGAAAGGTTCTTAAAGCCATCATTCAAAGACTCATCAGATTATAATATAAACATAGATAGAAGGCTTTTATCATATAAATATGATATAATGTATGAAACAGAGCTTTCGGGATCAATAATCTCAGTGAATGATAACAATTTATCATTAAAAACAAAATTTTATTTAAGTCCAGCACACTGTGGCCCGGTAGATCGATTATTTTTGCCATTAAACACATCATTAAAAATAAACGCATCACCAGGAATGAGCATTAAAATTTCCATTGATCTTAAATAAATTTGTAAATCTAACCTTTAAGTTAAAAATATAAGCAATATTGAAATTACATTATATGTATAATATTGCATGCTCAATGTATTCATACGGCATTGGCAACACGCCCCTTTTAAACCTTGATGGAATTTATGCAAAGGCAGAATATAAAAATAAATTTGGCTCAATAAAGGACAGGGCCGCATTCTTCATGATATCATCAATAAAGGATAATATTGATGATAAAATCATAGTTGAGGCATCATCAGGGAATACAGGAATAGCAGTTGCAGGAATTTCAAAGGAGCTTGGTGTAAAAAGCATTATAGTAATACCTGATGGTGCAAGTGATGGCACAAAAAGAATACTTTCAGAACTTGGCATCGATTACGTAACAACGCCTGGCAACAGCACAGAGCAATCAATAATGTACGTGGAAAATCTTATAAAAAATAATCCTGATAAATATATAAGGTTGAACCAGCACAGCAATGATATGAATTACATGGCACATTATACTACGACGGCGCCGGAGATAGACCTTGAGATTGGAAGACCTGATACAATAGTCATTGGCATGGGAACCGGCGGCACAATATCTGGAATATCAAAATATTTTAAGGAAAAATATGGTGATGTTAGAACAATAGGTATAATACCTGATGAAGACTCAAGGATCTTCGGCCTGAGGAACCCATTTTTGTCAAATAATCGTGGTATAATTGAAAAAAATATGGAGTACATTGATGATATATTTTTAATAAGCGAGGACGCTGCCTTAAAGGGGGTATCCGAACTTATAAGCAAATACAATTTATTTTGTAGGCCCTTCATCGGGTGCTAACTACGCGGCTGCAAAGATCTATGGAAAGGGAAAGACGGCAACAGTTTTTCCTGACAGTGGTGATAAATACATATCTTATTATAAAAACAAATTAATTATCTAAATTAAACCTTGCCTCCCTTTTCTCTAGAAATGCATTTATACCCTCCCTTGAATTATATTCATCAAACAGATTCGCAAATTCCTCCATTTCAAGGTCTATTGAACCATATCTTAAAAGCTTCTTTATTGCGGCTATAGCCTCATGGGATTTTTTATATATAAGCTCTGCCGTGCTAATGGCTTTTTCCATGTAATCATTGCCTGTGTAATTTAGTATGCCAAGTGAAAAAGCCTCATTTGCATCTATTATTTTTCCAGTAAGTATCATTTCCATTGCCCTTGTCTCACCTATTATCGGCTTTAACCTCTGTGTTCCACCCCAGCCTGGAATTATGCCAAGGTTTATCTCGGGAAACCCAAACCTTGCATCTGAATCTGCGAACCTAAGATCGCAGGCAAGTGCAAGCTCAAAGCCCCCACCAAGGGCATAGCCCTTTATTGCGGCTATTACCGGCATTGGATTCTTAGTTATTTTTATTAATGTTTCATGCGCCTCCATGCTTAAATTGTATGCATCAGACTTTGAAAGATTCAAAAACTTTTTCACGTTTGCACCCGCGGAAAATGCCTTTTCGTTTCCTGTTATAATTGTTGGCTTGCTTTTAGATATGTTTTTATAAATATCATTTACAATATCAACGTCGAGTGTGTTCAATCCATTATCCATCTTTATAATTAGATAATTTTCTTTCTCGTTCACCATCATTGATACCACTTCACTTAAATAATTATATTTTTTAAGTAAAAAATAATCGTTATGAAATTTATAAATATTGTTGTCGAAACCAGTTTTTAATTAAAATTTCTCTAAATTATAAAATGCATTTATAATTCAATTTCAAAGATTATTCTTTTATTATTTTCCCCTCATAAATGTATACCTTTGTTTCAGGCCTTCTGTAACATTCAGGCTCGAGGCCTGCCTTTATGCATGTCTGCCTTAAAAACTCTATTGGTGTCATGTTGTAATCAACAGCAACCTGTGGTAATAATATTCCTGAGTAAATGCCCGATTCTATGTAAATACCATGCTTTCCAATTATTATACTGTTTATATCATAGTAGCTTATTTCTTTCATATCACCCAAAATGGTTACCTCAATGTTTATTTTATTTACCTCAGAGCTTTTCAATGGTTCAAACCTCGGATCCGCAAATGCAGCCTGCACCGCAGCATTCTTCACTGCAATATGCAGTGGTAGCACAGGCATTGGGTAACCAATGCAGCCCCTTAACTCAGCACCCTTGTTGACTGTTACAAAAACACCCTTTCTTGTCTTTAATTTATTAGGTATCTGAGGCTCATCGCATGGCAACTTAAATCTATTAAATATTGCACATTTTGCAATGTTTATAAGCGTTTTTTCATCCTCAGGTGAAAGCCCTGATAAATAAGCATCGTCAAATACAAGCATGATATAATATAAATCAAAAATTTATTTATTTTTTTATCATTGAATAAACACTTACAAGCTGATGGTACCCAAGTTTTTCATAGAAGTTTGCTGCAATTGTGTTCATCGTTGGGAATTCAGCTGTTATGAAATTTATATTTTTACCTTTAAGTATCTCGGTCAGTTTTGCTATCATCTCCCTGCCAAGGTTGTTGTTCCTGTACTCTGGCATTATATAAAATTCCCTTATCCTTGCCTCATATTTTGGATAATAGTATATTCTAAATAATATATCAACCATGAGTATTCCTGCCACCTTTCCATTATCATCGGCAACAAGCAAAACATGGTTTTCATCGTTTAGTATTTTCTTTATATAACTTTTTATTTCATCCTCGGATTCAACAGAAACCAGGAATGATTTATCAAATTCAGCATTTAACCTTTTTAACCTTAAAAGCCTGTCCATAACCTGATCAATATCGTTTTCATTCATTAGTCTTATTTCCAAAAGCATCACCTCATTGCGATCTTAATTATTTTCCTTTCTATTAATGTATCGTACAGTCTCCTGTTTTCCTCTATAATTTCTGTTGCCCTTTTTAAGAATGTATTGTAATCCCCATCCTTTCTTGCAAAACCAAGCTCAGAGCATTTTGAGCCGACAGCTGCGGCAACCCTTGGATATAATTCCCAGTTGGACATATCAGGAACTATATGATTCTCATCAGGATTAGAAACTGCATTTGCTATTTCATAAGAGGCTGAAACCATAACTTTGAAGTTCACCTTTCTTGCCCTGGCATCAAGTATGCCTCGAAAAACACCTGGAAAAACAAGACTGTTATTTATCTGATTGTTAAAATCACTGCGGCCGGTTGCAACGATCCTTGCACCCGCATTTAATGCATCCCTGGGCCATATCTCAGGTAAGGGGTTGGCCAGTGCAAACACAATTGCATCTTTGTTCATTGCCCTTATATGCTCTGGTTTAATTATTCCAGGCTGCGATTTTGATGCTGAAATGATTATATCCGCACCTTTAACAGCATTCATTAAATTGCCCTTTATCCTATCAATGTTTGTTTCAATGGCCAGCTTATACTTTAATGGATTATTAAGCATTAGCCTATCCATATCGGATCTTTCAGGTTCAAGTATTCCAGAAGAATCTATCATAATAATGTTTTCCATTCTAAAGCCAGCCTCCTTAAAAAGATAGGCTGCAGCTATGTTTGCCGCACCGGCACCATTAAAAACAACCTTCACATCATCCATTTTTTTATTAACGACTCTTAGGGCATTTATTATTCCGGCAAGCGTTATGGATGCCGTGCCAAGCTGATCATCATGCCATGCAGGTATCTCAAGGCTTTTTTGCAGTTTTTCAAGTATTGAAAAGCACTTCGGAGATTCTATATCTTCAAGGTTAAATCCGCCAAATGAAGGCTCAAGTGCCATTGCCACCTTTATGAAATCCTCCTCTGAATTTGCCCTTATTGGTATTGGCACGGCGTTGACACCACCAAGGTAATTGAAGATTAACGATTTTCCCTCCATAACCGGCATTGCTGCCTCTGGGCCTATGTTGCCAAGGCCAAGCACCCTTGTGCCATCTGTAATTATGGCAACAGAGTTCCATCTGCCTGTAAGCTCAAAGGATAAATCCTTATCCTCTGCTATTTTCAG
>JAKAYN010000066.1 GCA_021826785.1 Thermoplasmata archaeon
TATAAATTGATATATAAATCAGAGACCTTTTTAACCATGTCACTGTTCAAAGGTGGTATATCAGGTTCAGGCTCATGTTTCTCCCTTGCAGAATAAAGCATTTTATGATATCCGATATCCCTGTAATATTGCCTTACCATCTCCTTGCTGAGCTCTATAATATTATTATTTTTATATTCGTTAAGATCCCAGAAGCGATCCTCATCTGGTGTTCCGAAAGTATCGCAGATAATAGGTTCACGCTTAATTCCAAATGCAAATTCCTTTTTACCATCAACATGTATTAGTCCCCTTGATTCAACTGATTCATTTATTCTTCTGTCTATTTTAAATATTAACTCCATGATTTCATATACCTCATGTTTTTTCATGCCTGATATGTCAATTGCCTCATCCATGCCAAGAACCCTGTCAGTTTTTTCCCTCTTTGTTGTCATTTCAAAGAATGGGTCAGGTAATTTATCACCGTATGAAGGTTCATTTTTAAATCCTAATTCATGGTAATCGATTTTCCCTGACTTTATTCTATCGTATAATGAGCCTGCAACATAGTACCTTGTTATAAATTCAATCGGTATCATGTAATTTATGTTAAATTCCATTGATTTATTTACAACATCATATTTTTTCACAACCATCTCATTGTTTGATCTAAGTTTAATTAAATCGGTTTTTATACCAAGGTCATCACATAATTTATACCAGTAATATGCAGTTCTACAAAGAACCTCACCTTTATACGGTATCTCATTTGGTATTATCTTGTCAAAAACAGATATTCTGTTGCTGAACCTAAATATCAAATTATCATTGTCATCATAAATGTCCTTTACCTTTCCAGAGCTTAAAAACTTCATAAAACATTATACACACTCAATTAATCTTTTTTTCTATTATAGTTAAAAATTTATCAAATTATCAACAACATTTGTTTTATTAATATCTTGAATATATTTCTTATTAATATAAAACATTTAAAGCTGGATTAATAACTCATTGAAACATTTAAAAAAATTCTAATATTTGTTATTTTATCTGAGTAATTATAACGCTTTTCCATTATTCAATCTATGAATTTAATATATAATATAAATATATAGTATTAATTTTGCTTCTCTGTAATATTAATTATCTTAATTTCAGGTTTTATGTAATAGACCTTTCCATTTATGTAATCCATGTAATGGTAGTATCCATGTGTCTTATCAATTATTTCCAGTTTTTTTAATGTTACATTGATATTGTATGAATAGTTACCAATGTTTTTTATGTTTTTATCTATGCATGTGCTTATGTCTATTATTATCTCCATTGTTGAATTTCTGTTATTTACCTTTATAGTACCTAAGCAGAAAGGCCAGTTCTGTGTCTTATTTATCAATATAGTTGCAGATTCTGATACTATATTCTCTAAATTTGCAATCTTTATACAGCCAGTATCAGGTCTTAATTCTATATATGTGCCTGTAGCCATAGAAATATTGGATAAAACATTGTATAAACTTTCATTTTTTAGTGGTTCATTACCATGGAATACCATATAAGGATAAATATACAAAAGGCCATCAGGAACATTAATCAGTGAAACATTTACAATAAACATGTCTTTTATGACAAACGTATCCTTTTTATTATCAGATATTAAATTAAATTCTCCATTGTAATCCATATTCCTGTTTAATAAAACCTCCTTATTTGGAATGTAAAATGCATACAATAATAATGATGAAATGATTATTATTGCAATAATTACCGAAATTATAATTTTAATTTTTTTAATCATTTACACCACCTGAATGCATATGCCATCTCTCCGGAATTTCCGGTATTAAGTGCTTCCATTTCGTATTTGCCTCCAATACTGTTTGGAATTTTATAGGTAAATGAATAGTAATGATAGCTAAACGTCGACCAACTCCATGTACCGATATTTGCTATTAAACTTATGGAACCTGAAGCTGTATATAATGTACCTGAAAAAACGACACTTATTGAAAATGACAACCCAGCCTCATGTTTATACTGTGTTGTAAAGGAATAACACCCTGTTACATTAGGAAAAATACAATATCTGCTGAATTTTTGCCCCAGTCACTTGTATTAAAGCCATTATAAAATGTTAGAGAGTTAAAACCATCATGTGTAAAATGTTTTATTTCATTAGAATCGTTTTTGCTTCCAGGTTTTAATAAACAATATGTCTTGAGTAGAGAAGCAGTATGATTACAAGCATAATGTGTATTTGTTATCTTTGCAACATAATTTGCAGGTATTGGACCCGGCCAGCCACCGCCACTTGGAGACCATTTAAGAACGACAGGATATATTGTCCCTTGATCCAGAGCAAAAAGTCCCTCAGCTGCACCATTTTGAATTCCAGATAAAGATGATCCTGATGCTGATTGTGTCATGAGCTCCAAGATGCAATACTATATTTAATCTTAAATGACTGACTGGCAATAGCCTTGGCACATCCACCATATGGTGAATTTACCAATATTATAGGTGTCCATAACCATACGCTCCCAATAGGCTTACCCAATCCCCAGTAATAATGACCATAAGGTCCTACTTTTTTATTAAACTTTTTTACATATGGATTTATCTTAATATTATTAACTGTATTTGAAAACATAACAAACATTAGAACAAGCAACCTTGTTATAATTATTATAACTTTTTTTGCATAAATAATATAAAATAATATAATATATAAATATTTCGCTTAATTTTTATATTAGTTGTATACGCAGTATATATAACTATGTAAAATTAGTACAATAAGTTACATGATTAATATATTCATTTGTAAATTAATTTTAATTTATTAAATTCTATGTTATCTTAACTTTCGGAAATCTCTAGTTTATCTATAATTTCAACTATTTCATAATAGTGGCACATCAAACAAACCATGAAAACATGGAAAAGATTTGAAAATAACGTAATGGATCTAAATATAATGGTAATCATAGATTACCAAATATGAAAGGCTAAAAATCATGGAAATGGTCTTTGCTAAAATATGAGAAACCTTATAATATTAATATAAAATTTCATATTTTTCGTTTTTAACACTTAAAAAAGTAAATAGTATTTTGCAATTGTTAACTATGACTATTTAATAAACTTATTTTTATATTACTATTTAAATGTTATGAATAATGTTTCTTTTTAAATTAAATTTAAGGTTAGGACTAAGCAAATCATATGCATTTAGAAAAATTTAGATATAAAATTATAATAAATGGGCATGGAAAAGAATATGAGTTACTGGCATCAGGTTCCTCCGGGTCCAAACCCACCTGAAGAGGTCTACGTTGTTGTTGAGATACCACGTGGTGAAAGGAACAAATACGAAATAGCAAAGGATTTCCCAGGGATAAAGCTTGATAGAATAATATATTCATCCTATGTTTATCCCCTGGAGTACGGTTTAATACCTCAGACATACTATTCTGACGGAGATCCAATAGATGCAATGGTTTTCATGTCCCAAAGCACATACCCAGGTGTTATACTTAGGGCAAAGCCAATAGGCATGATGAAAATGGTTGATTCAGGCGATGTTGATAACAAAATATTATGCGTTTGCCTTGACGATCCTGTTTATTCGAATATAAACAATTACAAGGAAATACCTGAGCACGTGTTAAAGGAAACCGAGAACTTCTTTGAAACATATAAAAAACTACAAAACAAGGAGGTAAAGGTTACAGGCTGGGAAGGTCCTGAAACGGCTAAGAACGAGATAAAGAAGGCAATAGAGGATTATAAAAAGCTATGAGGATATATATAAATAAAAATTTTATTGAGATAAAATGCAATGTTAATGGCATACTGGTTTTAAGCGCATGCCGTGAGCTTGTAAACTGTAGTAACGGCATATGCCAGTATGCAATAAAAATAAATACCTCAGTAAAAAAGGAATTCAATGATGAAAATTTCCTTTACTTCAATGATAAAATAAAAATAGCCATGGATTATAATATTTATAAAATAATGGAAAAGCATTCAATAATAGTTTACGAAGATCTTAGCGCTGATATAATAAATTAAAAATTTTTTGAAATAACCTGTGGCTTTCCTGCAACCTTTAATAATCTTATTTCATCGCAGAGGCCATTTAATTTTTCCTTTAATACATTAACGTTTTTGTTCTCTGTTACAACAAAAACATTTGGTCCACCGGTAACTATAAAGGTGTTCCAGACATCATCTTTTATTTTATTTACAGTTTCAATAAGATTCTGCATTCTATCATTTATTATATCTATTCCAACATCGTGAAGCATTTTATGGTACTCTATTGTATCGGATTCTGCTAATTCAAATATTCCCTTTATGTTTCCGTTTTTTGCAAGTTCCTCAAGTTTTTTTGCCTTTTTATCAGCATTTTTTATTCTATCCTTGTAATTCTCATGCTTAATTATATTATCATGTATATCGTTTGACGGTGTTCTATTATTATTGAAATGCGCACCTATTATTGTAAAGTTGCTAAAAGCCTCAGGTTCTAGTATCTGTTCTGTTAATGATTCCTTTCCATTGGCATAATTTATTGTCAAACCACCGTAAATGCTTCTGCCAACGCTTTCTGATATCTTTTGAAGATCATTCTCAAATGTGAATATATTTATATTGTATTCAAAAATAGATTCTATGCACTCACCTATGGCTGCGGCACCGGAATCTGAGCTCCCACTCAATATATTAACATTTTTTGATTCAATTGCTATGTTTTTATCATCGTCCAGATTTACCCTCATGAGTATTTCATGCTTGAATTTATCAATAACCTTGAATGGAGACCTATCAGAATTAACATCAATTTCCTTTCCATCAATATAGCATTTTTTTTCATTTGATATGTACATTTTTGTATCTGTATATATATCGTTATCTATTCCAGTGTAAGCTATACCTGCAGTTGTGTACATTGGTATTCTATTCTTTTTATCAGATATTCCTCCAAGGAGTATTATTCCTATTGTTGGAAATGCTCTTGTTTCAACATGGTAGTTTTCCATGATAGCTTATTTATAAGTCCTTAAAATTTTTTATCTAATAATATTATTTATCACGCGAAACAATCTTAATGTGTCCACAGCCCATAGGTTAAAAACAGTCTCCCTCGG
>JAKAYN010000067.1 GCA_021826785.1 Thermoplasmata archaeon
ATGACATGTGTTAGAGAGCAGGAGATGACAGTGCCTTTAAAATAATAGCAGATAATAAAAAATCAACAATAAGGCAGGTTATACTTGCATGGATAATATCAAAAGGATACTTTGCAATACCAAAAAGCAGTGTTGCAGAGCATGTCATTGAAAATGTAAGGGCCATGGATATTAATCTATCTAATGATGAAATATCAATGATAGATCATTATGTATCAAAATTTAACAAAAAATCATTAAAGGAACGCTATGGTTATCTTATATCATTTGCATCAAGATTTTAGCAGATGTAAACTATTATATAATAACAAGGTATTTCATTTAACTTTATGATTGAGCTAGTAAATTTAAGCAAAACCTATCCAGATGGAAAGGTTGCTGTTGATCATTTGAATTATAAAATAGAAAGTGGAATCGTATCAATAATAGGCAGAAACGGTGCCGGTAAAACGACACTGCTCAGAATGCTTTCAACCCAGCTTAAGCCAAGCTCCGGGGATGCATTGATAGATGGCATAAGCATAGTTCATGAAACTGACAAGATAAGAAAAAAAATAGTTAGCATACCACAGGAGGCATCACCGATAGGCATACTAACGGCATACGAACAGGTAAACATGTTTCTCACCGCCAGGGGATTTTCATTTCATGAGGCCAAGATTTCTGCGATAAACGCCTTAAAGGCTGTTGGCCTCGATGCAATGCACAAGCCAACAGATACATTATCAGGCGGCATGAAGAGAAAGATGTTTGTTGCAATAGCACTTGCAGCAAATGCAGATACCGTATTCCTTGATGAACCAACAACCGGGCTTGATCCATTATCAAGATTCGAGGTCTGGTCTGCAATAAAAAAGCTTAGTGGCAACGTTATATTAACAACACATTATATGGAGGAGGCCGAAGAACTATCAAAAAAGATATACATGATGGAGTCAGGCAAAATTATAAAATCCGGTTCCGTTGAAGAATTAATATCTGAAATGAAGAATCTTGCACGTATAGAATCTTATAAACCAATGGAGAACTCACATAAAATAGGTTCAATGTATATTAAATACGTGGATAAATCTGAGGCATACAAATACATAAAAATGGATTACAATGTAAAACCCGTCTCAATAGAGGATTTATTCATAATGAGGGGTGTTGATCTTGAATCTTAGGTTTATACTTTTAATGGCCTGGTACTATGGAATAAAAGCCATTAAACGTGGGCCATCATATTTAATAGCATCCCTGGCAACACCGCTAACGTTATTATTCCTTGTCTTTGTGCTTAGCCATGGTGCCCTTGTAAAATTTGCGATAGTTGGCGGCCTTATAGCCTTTGTTGGTTCAGTTGGGCTTTCAAGTGCAGGTGATGCAGCTTTTATGCGGCTTCAGCTCAGGGTACAGGATATGTACGTTGCAAGCAATGTAAAACCATTCGATTACATGATGGCATTTACATTCAGCTATCTTGTTTTCTCAATTCCTGGCATAGTTTTGTATATTATACTTGGATTGCACTATCATTTATTCGATCTTTATAACTCGCTTTACATGGTATTAATTATGATATCTTTAATACTCACAACAACATCAATATCATTTATAATAGCCGGTTCAATAAAGCATTTAAGGAACATCTGGGGCATAACAGGAATATTATCAATACTTACAAGCATACTTCCACCAACATTTTATCCGTACTATTATATACCAAAACCATTCCTATACCTTTTATCGTTATCACCGACAACACCTGCCGCCGTTCTTGTTCAGGGTGTTTTTAATCTGGCACCAATATTTAAGAACATGGTATACATAATAATCATAGAAACTGTATTTTACACTGTACTTGGTCTCTTTGCCATACGCTGGCGTGAAAACTGAAATTAAAATAGATAAATTTATAAGCTTCAATGTCGTATGTCTGACAATGTCTCATTTTAGATTATTTCTTGGGATACCGGCATCAGTAACGATAATAGCAGTGGATTTTCTTGATTTCAGAGAAAATGAGACCCTGTCATTCATAATGCTCTTCCTTGGCATAGTGGTTTTCACATACTCAATAGCAGATTCAAAAAATAGTTAGGATAATAATTTATATATTATTCCTTTTTCTGAATAAATACGGTTTTCAGCCTCATCAAAAACAACGCTGTGAATTCCGTCTATAACACCGGAAGTTACCTCAAGACCACGGTGTGCAGGGAGGCAGTGCATGAATATGTAATCTTTGTTTGCATTCTCAGCTAAGTCCTCATTTACCTGGTATGGCATGAAGATTTTCTCCTTTTTCTCCCTTTCACTTTCCTCACCCATTGAAACCCAGACATCGGTGTATATTATATCAGATGATTCCACTGCAATTCTCGGCTCCCTGGTAATCTCTATTTTATTTCCTGTTTTAAGTGATATTTCTTTAGCCTGCCTTAGTATTTCTGGATTCGGATCAAAACCCTCGGGGCATGCTATTGATATGTCAATTCCAAGAATGGATGCGCCGAGCAGCAGTGAATTTGCCATATTGTTTCCATCACCTATGTATGCAAGCTTAAGCCCGCTAAGTTTATGTTTCTTCTCATAGACGGTCATAAAATCCGCGACAATCTGCATTGGGTGCTCAAGATTATCAAGGGCATTTAGCACAGGCACTGTGGCATGTCTTGCGAGTTCAACAACATCATTATGGTTAAATGCACGGTACGATATTATGTCAACAAACCTTGATAGAACCATGGCTGTGTCCGCAATTGTCTCGCCACGGCCAATCTGCATATCATTCGGATTTAAATATATTGCATGTCCATTGAGCTGCTCCATGGCAACCTCCAGTGAGTTCCTTGTTCTTGTGCTTGGCTTTTCAAAGATCATTGCCAAAATCTTTTTTTCAGAAAATTTAATTGTTCTATCCTTCTTTAATTTTATTGAAAGCTCTATTATATCCTCCAGATCATCCTTCATATCATATACAGATATTATATCCCTCTTCATGGATAAGTATAATTAACATCATTAAAAGCTTTGTTTTAATCTTAAAACAATGATTGGAACAATAGAGAGCAAATTTATTATGCCTATAAATATTAAAAAATATGATACAGAATTAAATATGTTCAAATGCTTATTTATGATAAATAGGTTTCCAAGGGAAACGTTGATGCCCGAGTATAAAAATATAAACACCGGTATCAATGATATTGAAAGCAAAAGTGATGTGTTTCTTATTATAAATAGAAGGCTGCTTGCATCGGTCCTTGTATCATCATATGAATCTGCCATAACGGTCGTTGATGGTGGCCAGTAGATGGAACCGCCGGCGCCGGATATGAAAAGCATCTCAGGCATATAGTTCATGAATTTACCCATAATTATTATTGGAATCGATTCTGCAAGTGCACCAATGCCCATGATTAAATAAGGCTTTTTTATGTAATCTGTTATATATCCGCCAATGGGATTAAATATTAAAGATGATACCGGATACCATATTATTAAAAATGACGCGTAAACAGGGCTGAAACCCAGATCAGTTTCAAAGTAAAGTGATAAAATGTAAATTACCGCAAAGAATGCAAAGGCCTCAAAAAATATTGACATTCCAAGCAAAACGGTTCTTAATTTTAATAATTTACGTGAAATAAAAGGATATCTTTTATATATTAAAGATCCAGGTATTATTAATATTATGCCCAATATTATAAGATATGGATTTATAAAGGTTATGCCGACTATCAGTGGCAGTATCATGGCGGAAACAATAATTGAATAAACATCAGGCTTTTCAGATTTACTTGATGACGGTATATATTTCCATGCAAGTGGTATAGCGATAATGCCTATTGGAACGTTTATAATAAATATCAAACGCCAGTTTATTGATGCCATGTAGCCGCCTATTAATGGTCCAGCCATGGTTCCAATGGCCCATGAAATTGAATTTATGCCTATGGCTGTGGACTTTTTATCGTCAAATGCATCAAGTATCACAGGTATATCTGTAATTGAAAGAATGCCTGCACCAATTCCCTCTATAAATCTAAGAAATATCGATAGAACAATGGAGTTTGATATGGCAATTCCAAGTGATGATATTGAAAAGAGAATAAAACCATAGATGTATGATCTTCTTCTGCCAATTCTTTCTGTTATCTTTATGCCTGGTATTAATATTATTGTGGATGATATTATATATGCAACAAGAAATAATGTTAAGGATGATATACTTCCATGAAGATCAATTCCAATAAACGGCAGTGCAAGGTATATTATAGTTGAATCTATTGCTGCCATTACAGTGCTCAGTGTTGTAACAAAAAGAATTTTGTATTTATTTTTCATTAAAATCTTAAAATTTATTTATGCATATTGTCCGTGTACATTGTTATCGCAGCGCGGCAACCATCACCAACGGCAGTTGCTATCTGCTCCTCGCTGCCTTTTACAACATCGCCAGCGGCATATATGCCAGGCACCGATGTTCTCATCTTATCATCAACTATGATAAAGCCGCGTTCATCCATTTTAACACCTGAACCCTTAAGGAAGTCCGTCTGTGGTACTATGCCAACGTAAACAAAGATTCCATCAACTTCTATTTCATTCTCCTTCTTTGTTTTTTTATCAATGTATCTTAGACCAGTTACCTTTTTACCATCGCCGAGAATTTCCTCGGTCTCGGCATTTAATATAAATGGAATATTCTTTTCCTTTATGGTTTCTACATAAGCATCCTCACATTTGTATCTATCCGAATGTGATATTATCTTTGTATCGCTTGCTATTCCATTTAAATATATTGCAGATATTGCGCCTGAGTTTCCACCACCAATAACTGCAACTTTTTTACCCTTAAATAGGTAACCATCACAGGTTGAGCAGTAAGAAACACCCTTGCCATAGTATTCATTCTCTCCAGGAACACCAATCTTTCTATGTGTTGTTCCTGTTGTTATTATTATATACCTTGATGTAAAATCCTCACGGTTGGTTTTTATTTTAAATCCATCGTTTGTCTTTTCTATGGATCTTGCCTCAACCTCAGTGATTATTTTTGCATATTCCCTTGCATGCTTTTCAAATTCCCTTGCAAGGTCAGAACCCTCGATGGCCTTAAATCCAAGATAGTTCTCAACAAGAGG
>JAKAYN010000068.1 GCA_021826785.1 Thermoplasmata archaeon
GTTGTTCTTGATCTATCAAAGGATGAGGACAACTATGGAGATGCAGATATACCGATGGCAATACTGCCAAAGAGTGGAAAGATCATTTTGCTCCAGCTTGATGGTGACGTCTCAGAGGAAGAGCTACAGGAGGCCATGGAGATGATGCTCGGGGCAATGAAGAATATATCAAGGATTCAAAAGGAAGCCCTTATGAACAGATACACAGTAGAGGATGGTGAATAAAAATGCCGATGGACACAATGGCAGTTATATCAGGTTTAAAAAGGGATATGATCATAAATAATATAAAGAGAGGTAAAAGGCTTGATGGCCGTGGTCTAAACGATTTCAGGGAGATAAAAATATTTGAGAATTATATACCAAAGGCATCAGGCTCGGCAATGGTAGAGCTTGGAAAGACAAAGGTTGTTGCCGGCGTTAAAATAGAGGAGGGTGAACCATTTCCTGACACACCCGATCAAGGTGTTATGGCACTTAACATAGAGATGCTTCCAATGGCATTCCCAACCTTTGAGGCCGGGCCACCAGGTGAGGAGGCAATAGAATACTCAAGGGTTGTTGACCGCGGCATACGTGAAAGCAGGATGATAGATGTATCAAAGCTTGTAATAGAGCCTGGTGAAAAGGTCTGGATGGTTTTCATAGATATTGATATAATAAATTATGCTGGCAATATTATAGATGCATCGACAATTGCGGCAGTAGCCGCACTTAGAAATGCCATAGTACCTGCATCAAAGATCGGTGGTGAGGACTTTAAGCTTCCCGTAAATGCAAATCCCGTCTCTGTTACAATGGCGAAGATAGGCGACGAGCTTGTTATAGATCCGGATCTTGAGGAGGAACAGGTTTCAAACGGTAGAATAACAATAACAATGGCAGAGGATAATCATATACACGCAATACAAAAGGGTGACGTTGGCGAGTTTTCGATGGATGATATAAGAAAAGCTATAAAAGCATCAAGAGATACAGGTAACAAGATTAGATTCCAGTATTTTAGGTGATGTAAATGGCAAAGCATACGGTAAAGGTTGGTGTTGCAGGCCGTTTCGGTCCAAGGTATGGTGTAACCGTTAGAAAGGAATGGGCAAAGTATTATGTTCAGAAGAAGGCATACTATGTGTGCCCGAAATGCAAGCAGAAAAAGGTAAGGCGCATAGCCAATGGCATATGGGAGTGCAAGCACTGCTCATACAAGTTTGCCGGTGGATCATACAATCCAGAGTACAGCGCCGAGATAGTAAAGGAGGTTGCAGGAAATGTATAAATGCATAAGGTGTGGCAGACCCCTTGAGAAATCCTTTGGAACCGCTGATATAGAATGCGAATGTGGTTCCAGGGTCTTTGTAAAGGAGAGACCAAACACGGAAAAAAAGGTAATAGCAAGATAATATGGATTTAAAGGATATATTCGATTTAAACCTGTGCCTTAGATGCACAGGCCGTATTTTTGCAGGCGTAGATACAGGTTTAACAAATGAGGAGCGCGGCAAAAGATTATATTTTGCATACAAATCAATTTACGGTGAAAAGGATATACCGGAAACATGCTATATATGCAACGGTGTTTTCCAGCGCTTTGATGAATTTTTTAATATATTAATGTCAAAAATCGGTGATTACGAATTTGGAAGCATTCTTGTCGGTTCAATATTTGATGATTCAATTATCGAAAAGGAAAAGGATATACAGGCAAGATTTGGCTCAAAGGGCGAGAGCATAAAAAAGGAGTTCAACAGGGAGTTCGGCAAGTATCTATCGAACATTATTAAAAGGCCGTTTTCAAAGGATGCTGATCTAATCATTGAGGTCGATACCATATATGATAATGTAAATATAATATTAAAGCCGGTTTATATCTATGGTATTTACATAAAAAAATCACGGGATATGTCACAGACAAGATGGATACATAGAACAGGTGATTCCGTGGAATCAATAATAGGCAAAGAATTAAAGGCCATGACAGGCTGTGAAAATTATTATCTTCATGGCGCCGGCAGGGAGGATGTTGACGTCATGATGCTGGGCAATGGACGACAGTTCATAATAGAGGCATCAAACCCAAAAGTAAGAAACATAGATTTATCTGAACTTCAGCTAAGGGTTAACAGGTCTGGAACCGTATTTATATACAATTTATCATATTCATCAAAGTCTAATGTAAGAAAGATAAAATCTGAAATGCATGATAAATTATACGTTGCAGAGGTTTCAGGCGACATTCGAAATAATATAAAAAATGCATGCGATTACTTTAATGATATAATAATAGACCAAAGGACACCATTAAGGGTTATTAATCATCGATCTGATATTGTTAGGCATAAAAAAATAAACTATATTAATATAATAAGTATAATGAATGAAAGGGCTATATTAAAGATACGTGCTGAGGCCGGAACATATATAAAGGAGCTTGTAACCGGTGATAATGGTAGAACAAATCCAAGCCTGTCATCTGTTTACGGTTCCGGTTTGCAGGTATCCAGCCTTGATGTAATAAAGATATACAGGGATGATTAAAATGACAAAGATGTCTAAGGGTCCGAGATCAGGTTCAAGAATGGTGATGAAAAAATCGATAAAGAATAAGGGTATGCCAAAGGTAAATGATATGATGAAAACGTTTAATATTGGTGACAGGGCAGCTATAGTGATAAATTCTGCCGTTCCTAATGGTATGCCCCATCATGATTTCCAAGGCATTACTGGCGTTATAACTGGCATGCAGGGTAGCTGTTACATACTTTCATTTAAGATAGGCCATGTGGAAAAGAAGGTTATAGCCGCACCTGTGCATCTCAGGAAGGTCCAGTAAATGAAGATAAAATACATAACGAACATAGAGGTTTATAGGAATCTTACATCAAGGGAAGAGCGCAGCGATATTGAAAATGCGGAGCTGTCATACATTGAGAACTTCATAAAGATCAATCCATCAACAGACATAGAGTCAATAAGAAATAATATAATAAAGATATCTAACCTTTCAGATGAGGTTGCGTCAAAAATAATAGATATTATGCCAATGACAAAAGAGGAGCTAACGGCAATATTATCATCATATAATATAATGCCTGATGATAATGTTATAGAAAGCATTCTTGATTATATAAAGGGATTATAGTTATGGAAGAGTATGCTTACGTTCTGGACTATCTTCCACAGGGTAGGCCAGATGAGAGAAATTTTAGATCACAGCAGCCACTCATACTTGCCATAGGGGAGGACGAGTTTAAGCTGCTCGAAATCATCGCGAATCCGAACGCGGTTGTAACAATAGGTGACAGAATATACATAGGCAAGGATCAGCAGAAGAGGGATAAGATAATATCAATAAAGCGCAGGATAACATATAAAGAGCTTACAAGCGCTGCAATCAGTGAATTGCCTTATATAATAGAGGATATAATAGACAAGAATCCGCAAAAGTTCGTTGATTTTTTTAATAAATCAGAGCCTATAAACTCAAGGCTGCACACACTGGAACTGCTCCCAGGCCTTGGCAATAAGAGCATGTGGAGCATCCTCGAGGAACGAAAAAAGAAGCCATTTGAAAGCTTTGATGATATCTCTGAAAGGGTAAAAAGCGTTCACAATCCAAAGAAGATGATTGTTAACAGGATACTCGATGAGCTTCAAAACAGGTACGAAAAATACAAGCTCTTTGTTGCAAAATGAATTTCTCAAAGAAGTACGGCCAGGTTTTTTTAAGAAATTTAAACATCGCAAGAAAGGAGATAGAACTTTTAGATTTATTAAAGGGTGAAAATGTTCTTGAAATCGGGCCTGGCCATGGTATTTTAACGTCACTTTTAATGGAGCATGATGTGAATCTAACCGTTATTGAACCGGATCATAGATTTTACAATGAGCTTACATCAAGATTTTCTGGTCCGAATTTTAATGCAATAAAGGAAAGCTTTCTTAATATAAAGCCAGGCTACTATGATAAAATCATAGGAAACATACCTTATAACATTTCATCGAAGATCATATTTAAATTGTACGATTTTGATTTTAAAATAGCAGTTCTCATGGTTCAAAAGGAATTTGCAGACAGGCTTGTTGCAAATCCAGGAAATAAAAATTATTCAAGATTAAGCGCATCTGCAAAGTTGCGCTTTGATATAAATAAAATAATGGACGTTTCACGAAGGAACTTTTCACCTGTGCCGGAAATCGATTCATCGATTATTACCTTAAAGAAAAATAATAAAGATATTATATGCAATCCAGACGATATTATAAAAATTGCATTTTCAATGAGAAGAAAAAAGATATCAAGCATATTTAATTATAAAGGCCCTTTAGGTGATAAAAGGCCTGAGGAACTAAGCCCAGAGGATTTCATTGACCTTTGCTGTTATCTTTTCCCTGAGCGTTGCCAAGATTCCTAAGTGCCGTTGCCGTGTAAAATGATGATAAATCGCCTGCAACAGGTGTCATTTGAGGAACCATTATTATTGTGCCCTTACCCTCAAGGCCGATCTGGTATATTATATCCATCCATCTTAACTGAAACGCTGTAGGATCGTTTCTATACTGCTGGCCAGCCTCTATCATCTTGCTGGCAGCCTCGACCTCGGCCTGTGCCAATGTTACCCTGGATCTTCTCTCCCTCTCAGCAGCGGCCTGTCTTGACATGGCATCCTGAAGATTCTGTGGTACCAGAACATCTCTTATTTCAACGGATGAGACCTTTACACCCCAGTGCTCTGTCTTTTCATCTATGATCTCGCGCGCAGCCTCCCCGATTTTTTCCCTTTCTGATAGTATTTCATCAAAATTGTATTTTCCTATTACCTCTCTAAGTGTCGTCTGTGCCGCAAGCTGTGTTGCTGTACCGTAGTTCTCAACGTTGAGCACTGCCTTGTCAGGGTCTATTACCTGAAAGTACATAACGGCATCAACATTTATTGGCACATTATCCCTTGTAAAAGTTGATTCAGTCTTAAATGCCACCGGCTGTATCCTTGTTGATATAACAACGGCTATCCTGCTTATTATTGGCGTCACATAAACCAATCCTGGACCCTTCATACCTGTGTATCTGCCAAGCGTTAAAACAGGTGCCCTCTGCCATTCCTTTAAAACATGTATTCCTGATAGGAGGAATATTA
>JAKAYN010000069.1 GCA_021826785.1 Thermoplasmata archaeon
AAACAATCATCGGAATTAAAATGGAGAGGGTACCAAATACCTTTTGCGGATATTCTGCCCAAGACATATAGAAAATTTGATGCTTTTTGGGTGGTAAAAAATAAACCTGTTATATAATATGGGCCCGACCGGATTCGAACCGGTGACCTCCTCCGTGTCAGGGAGACATCATACCACTAGACTACGAGCCCTTACAACCTAATTTTAAGATAATATTTAATTTTTTACTTTTAATAGCCTGCGGTACCATTTATAACGTTATGCGGTTTATATTTCTCCTCTATTCTTTTAATATCATCGCTGCTGAGCTTTATATCAAGAGCCTCAATGTCATCGTCAAGGTATTCCAATTTGGTAACGCCTATAACAGGTATAAAATTCTTTGAAAGAACATAGGCAAGGGCTATCTGTGAGGCCTTTACATCTTTTTCCCTTGCTATTTCATTAATTTCATCTAAAACATCAAAGTCAAAGTCTTTAAAATATCTGGATTTCATGACAGGATAGCTGCGGGTCCTTGTCGTTTCGTTGTTGCCATTCCTTGAGTACTTACCCGATAGAAAGCCTGCAGCCATCGGTGAAAATGGTGAATATGCTATTCCATGGCTATTGCAGAATGGTATTACGTCTCTTTCATCTTCCCTGTAAACGGCATTGTAATGGTTCTGAACTATTATTGGCCTGAAATTGTAAATTAAATCTGATATTGTATAAAATTCTGCTAAAAGCGATCCTGGAAAGTTGCTTAAACCTATGTAATGCGTTTTTCCGGAAACAATGAAGTCTGATAACGTTTTTATTAAATCATTAAGATCCGTTGAGTAAAATATTGTATGCATAAAATAAATATCAACATAATCTGTTTTCAGATTTTTTAAGCTCATTTCAATTTCCTTTGATAATACCTTCCTGCTAAAACCCTGATAAAATTCAGAAAGTTTTCCACCGCCCTTGGTGCTTATAACAAGATTTTCCCTGTAATCCTTTAATACATCACCTATGATTTTTTCAGATTCACCATTTGAGTATATGTTTGCGGTATCTATGAAATTTATTCCATTGTCAATGGCCTTTTTAATTATGTTTCTTGCTGTCTCACCATTTACCATCCACTCAGAGCTGCCGAATGACATGCCGCCAAGACATAGCCTTGAAACCCTTAAATCTGTGTAGCCAAGATTTGTATATTCCATGAAATAATAGATTATTTTATTGTATATTAATCATGATGGAATAACTAAATATATTAATTATCAATATTTAATTAATGATTAACAGAGACCTTGCATTATTTGTAAAGAGCCTTATGCCAAAATTCGAAAGCTCAAAGGATCCAAATAAGCCTGTATCAGTATGGAAGGAACTTGACAGGCTGAGGGGTTTCCCTGAAAAGACCGTTGTATGTATATTTAGAACAAATGGCTGTGCATGGTATAAATTCAGCTCATGCTCCATGTGCGGCTATTTTAATGACGTTTCATCAGGAATAATTGATGAGAATCTATTTAAGCAAATAGACCTTTTAAAGGCATCACTTAACGGTGCCAGGGTCCTAAAAATATTCACATCAGGCAGTTTCCTTGACCCGAGGGAGGTTTCAAAAAATGTGCGTGATTACTTCTTTGAGAGTTTAAAGGACTCTGTAGATAAAATACTTGTCGAGTCAAGAACAGAGTTTATAAGGCAGGATACAATAGATGATATAAAAAGGCATAAAATACCATTGAGGATAGCCATTGGCCTTGAAAGTGCAAATGATTATATAATAAAATACTCAATAAACAAGGGTACAAATTTTAATAAATTTATATCTGCGGCCAAGCTTTTAAGGCTAAACAACATAGAATTAAGAACGTATTTAATCTTAAAACCGCCATTTATATCGGAAAAAAACGCAATATCGGATGCAATATCCTCGGTAAAAGCCGTTGCACAATACTCAAATGATGTTTCAATAAACCCAATGAATATACAGAAGAATACAATGGTCGAGGCATTATGGAAGCGCGGGCTTTACAGGCCACCAAGACTGTTTTCACTCGCAGAGGTTCTATTAAAATCAAAGGATTTTGGTACAGAGGTGCTTTCATATCCTACTGGTGGAAACAAGGACCGTGGCGTGCACAATGATGAATTTGACGGAAAGCTTTTAGATTTAATTGTGAAATCATCATTGAATCAGGATTTCAATGAGCTCAATGAGTACTATAATTCAATTGATAAATCAAAATATTATAAAGAGCTAGATTTGGAGGATAGAATGATATTTCAAAGCGATTATAAAAAGCTTGTAAATCATTTATCAGAGTCTGTTATGTTCTATTAAATCTTTTACTTTATTTAATCTTTCAATCAAATCATTTATTATATCCATTGTGTATGGATTATACATTAATGTATCATTAAAAACTTTTTTGCTCTCATTATGTTTTATTTTTTCTATTTCCAAGAGTTTTTTATAGGAACCTGTTTTTATATTATAATCACCATCAAGGATCATTGATATAATATAAGGCTTTACAAGAAGCTCTGACATTAATTTATCATGATCATCGGCGCTCATCTCTATGAAATGCCAGTCTTTAAACATCGATTTTAAATCGCTTAATGAATTTTCTTTTGATATATCATTTATAAATATAACGTCCTTTATACTATTATAGCTCATTGGCCCAAATAATGGGTGTATTGAAGTAATTCTTTTTGCATACTTTTTAAATGGTTTTTTAACCGAGGATATCTCAATAAAGTTTTTATTATTATAATTTTCAATGATTTTTAATGCCGCATCCAATGGCACGGATAAGAACACATGATTTGCATCATCTATGTATTTATCAAGATCATCAATATTGTTTAAATCTATGCATATTCTATCATTAATAATTCTGCATAGCAGTGAGCCAAAATGCCCCATTGAGCCTATAATTAATTCCATGTTACAAGCACCGGCTTGTTATCAAGCATTATTTCTGTCCTTATGGCATCGTTTATATTAATTGTATGATAATCTCCATTAGGAATACCTATTATTACATGGCAAAAGGCATTTGAAAATGCCTCCTCAATAATATTATTTTCCTCTTTAATGTATATCTCACGGCCCGGTCTCGATATGATTTTTGCAATTGAAAATATTCTTGATTTTTCATCACCGTTTATTTCTATCAATGAATCTTTATTTAAATAAAAATCAGATTTCTTTTCATAATGTATTGTAAACTCAAAGATCATGTTAAGAAATGATAGACCAAAATCATCCAGTTTTAATTTATTTTTTACATAATTTTCCCTTTTAATATCCCTTGGCATTAGATTATTTTCCATTTTTGTCATTCCTATCATTTCGGCAAGATCCCTTCTTTTTTTAATGAGTTTAATTATCTCCTCTGTATTCTTCATTATCTCCGACCTTAAAAGCTCCATTTAATCTATAAATTCTACTACTATGATAGAGTATATCTATCATATATAAAAAGTTAATTGGTCGTCAAACATGTTTTTTCTTCAATAATGATAAAAATATGATTTAAAGATATTTTTATCCTTTTAATTGATACACAACAATGAAGCTCAGTGATCTTGGTGAGAGGCTCATTATAAAGGAATTGGAATCCAAGCCTGGTGATGACTGTTCATTGATAGAATCAAACGATAAATACTATTTAATATCCTCGGATCTTATAACGAGAAAAACACATATACCTGAAGGCGCAAGCTACGAGCTTGCAGGGAAATTCTTTGCAACAATAAATCTAAGCGATATAGCGGCAATGGCCGGGGAACCTATAGGCATAATGGTATCATACTCTTTAAATCCAGATCTTGATATAGATTCATTAAAGGATTTTCATAATGGAATAAGAAAACAGATGAACAAATTCAATGCAAGCATTCTTGGTGGTGATACAAAGGAGGGCGAGGATTTTACGGTTTCAGGAACAATAATAGGCATTCAGGAAAAATCACTGGTTAGAAAAAGAAGTGATATAAAACCAGGCCAAAAAATCTATGTTACAAACGAAATAGGCAGGTCATCATCTGGCTTTTTATTCTATAAAAACAATTATAAAAGGGATCTTGGCATATCATTAATGATGAACGTAGAGCCAAGAATAAATGAAGCAATAAAAATAAGCAAGAACGGCGCAGCCTTTATGATGGATCTCTCAGATGGCCTTGCCGCATCATTTTATCAGATAAAAAACGATTATAATGTTGGTTTTAAAATATACTATGAAGAAATACCGGTAAGTCCATATGTTAAGGAGGCATCAATCATCTCCGGTGTTGATGAGTATAATATAATAATTTCCGGTGGCGGCGATTATGAGCTCTTATTTTCGGTCCCATCCAATATTTCAAAGGAGTTTGAGAGAAACATGCTGTTAAATAATATAAACGTTAAATGCATAGGTGAAACATACGATGGTGATAATATAATAAACATAAACGGCTCATGGGAAAAACTAAAATCACATGGCTACGAGCACTTTCTTAATGAACCGTTCTAGGAATGTTTATATAGAAAATATTTATATAGAAGAACAAATATACCAATGATGACCTATAACAAAAAATATATAGACAGTGTGGAATACGACCTAATAGAAACAAGGAAGAGAATGTGGATGATGGAGCGCAGAAAGAACGAGGAACTCCTAAAAAAATACCATCAGGCTATTAGCGATCTTGAAGATTACAAAAACCTTTACATGAGGCAGAGAAGTGAAATGGAAAACTATCAAAAATACATTGAAAAAACAATAGAGGGCATAAAGGCAAACGCAAATGCTGATCTGATAAAAACCATGTTGCCTGTGCTGGACTCACTTGACGCAGGAATACTTCATGATGAAAAGCTTAAACCTATAAGATCACAATTAATTAAAATACTATCGAACTATGGCCTAAAGGAAATAGAAAGCCGTGGTAAAAAATTTGATCCATATCTTAATGAGGTAGTTGGTATAGTAAACAATGGTGAGGATAACATCGTTGTTGAGGAAGTTCAAAAGGGATATATATTAAACAATGAGGTTTTAAGAACCTCAAAGGTTATAGTTTCAAAGGGTGGTAATGATGAGCACCGGACCCGCAGCACTTTTGAGC